>NZ_QUMG01000019.1:0-94146 GCF_003482095.1 Blautia sp. OF09-25XD | reverse complement strand
GGCTCACAAAGTTCTCCAATAAAAATTGCCTTGCAAGAGCGATGTTTTCCTCAAGGGAAAATTCATTCTGCAAGGCAATGTCAAAGCTGTATGCAAGCTGGGCGTTCTTTCCACGCTCGGCTTTTTCCACGGCGTTCCATAGGGTTTGGCGGTCTGCGTATTCTGGCGGTGCATGGGACGGCAAGAGAATGTCAGAGCAGATCACGCCGCCCTTGCGGGTGTAGTCGCTGTATTCGCCGTAATACTCGCTATACAATCGCTCCCCGGCTCGGTAGGCAGCAGAAGCGATAGCGGACTGTCCTGCGCTTCGCTTAGTCTGCGTGACGCTCAGATGAAATAGTGCCATCGGCTTTCAACTCCTTTTCTCCGTTTGCTTGGCTGATGTGGGTAATCGTCATGTGACGGACGGCTCGCTGGACTTCGGACAAAGAAAAGATTTGTTCCATCAGCTCTGTCATTTCGGTGCGTGTGAGATCTTTGACCTCCGGGGCAAGGCTCTCAATCGTGCCGCCCAGATTGCAAAGACGATGGGTGCGTTTCTGCCTTTCGCCTTTCTCCAGATATTTCTTTCTGTTCTCAAGACGGTTGAGCTTGTGCTGTTCCTGTGCAAGCTGCGTCTCGGCCCGTTCCTTTTCGGCTCGGAGCTGGTCAAGGGTTTTCGGTTTTGTCATTGTGATTGACCTCCTATTTTTGATTTTGGGGATAAAAAAAGACCGTCAACTTTTCGCATAGTGCGACCAGTCAACGGTCTGATTTTCGGTATTTGTTTTTCCAAACTTGCTGGCGGCGAACGGTTTGTCAAAACCGTTTGCGGACGGCAAGTACACAAGGGATAGCCGCATTAGCAGCGCAAGGGGGTGTAGCCACCTTGACGGAACGAAGTGACGAAACATTCTCGGTCATGCAGCTTTTTTCTGCTGACAGAGAATGAAGCTCCGCAGGACGCACGATACTCCCGATAGGAGAGTATAGAAGTGCGCCCTTTAGTTCCTAAAGGGATTTTATCAGTTCGCCAAACTTGAATCTGTCGTATTAGAGATTCTTCGCTTGCAGCTCCCTTAACGATTTCTTCGCTGGCGAAGTTGGTAGCGACCGATACATCACCGGCTACAAACTGTGATAATCAAAAATAAACACATTTGCCGATATTAAAGAAAGGAAGCCCCCTTTTTGGGGGCTTCCTTTCTTGTTTACTCCACCGATCAACGGCTCAATATTAAAAAATCTCCGAAACCAAGAACGCTACAACATAGCAGATCGGTTGGTGTATCATGTAAATAATAAGCGAATGTTTCCCTAAAAAGTTAATACCTGGAACTTTCCATTTTCCAAATAGCCGGTTAATCAGCCCCTTTTCCTGTAAGAAACTGTACAGGAAATATCCTGTTGCAAATAAGAAAATCCATGGGAGCAACGGAAAATAGTCGGTAGATGAAAAGCCAGCTTGCGGAAATCCAATATAAGCTAATACCGATTTCAACCATGTAACATTCAGCAAATTATCAGATAGTTGGATAGGGTCTTGCTTCGTCCAACTTCTGAGAATGAGGAATAGCACAAAACTAACACTTACCCCAACCCCAGCCGGGATTTTTTTCAGAACCTTATCCAGTAAAATCCATATCAAAATACAGCTGCCAATAAGCGTTAGAACACCGTAGCGCACCCGATCATTGGGAAGAACTATGGCGGTAACGAGCGAAACGACCACACCACCACCAAACGCCCACAATCCCCTTTTCATGTGTTTTTTTCCTAAATGCCAGCTGAACCCAGCCAGCAAAATAAAAGTCCAGCAAATGGATTGCTGCCAAATATAGGCACCGTGGGACTTATACCATGGAATATCTGCATTATACAGATAAACTAAATCCCATAAGAAATGATACGAAATCATTTCAATAATGGTTATACCTCTTATCAAATCAATAAACGGTAAACGCTGCTTTATTTGCGTTGTTTCCAGCAAAATTTCATCACCCCTTTTATTTACTCCAAAATCGGCTCCACCAGCTCCGGGGCGACTCTGGCTGCTGCCGTTCCGGCTCTGCCGGAGCTACGCAATCCTCTGATTTTCTTCATGTTCTGTACCTCTTTCGTAAATTCCGATTCATAATGTAAGAGTAAGGTCTATCCGGCCTTGCTCTTTTCTTTTAAAATGGAGATATGGTCTGACGAAATTTCCGATTGGGACATCACGCCCGCAGACAAATGTGTCAGCCAGCCTCCATTTGTTGCTCACTTTTCGTATTCAAATTGTACCATAAAACTTGTGAACAGTTCTACCGCAACTTTGGACTATATGAGAAAAGTCCGAACAGTTTTCTGCCCGGACTTCCTCGCTCAATCATAAATCAATTCCGCTTTCACAATCTCCTCTGCCTGTGCCTTGCAAGCGTTCATCTGCCGCACCCATTCCATTTGATTATCGGCTTTCAGTTGCTCAGTCACACCGTTTTGCTCTGCCAGTGACCGCACGATCTGCTCCATGCGGTTTCGTGCCGCTTCGTCAATCTCGGCACAATGTTCAAAGAGCTTGTCGGATAGCACCAGTTCATTGAACAGTATCGGGCGGTGCATTTCCAGATACGCCTTGCGAAGTCTGCCGTAGTGTCCGATGGGCTTGGTCTTGCGGATAACGATGTTCGGGATAAGATAATCTCCGTTCCGTGTGTAAGTGATATTCATGCTGTTTGTACTCCTTTCATCGGCTCTCTCTGCGGTAAACTGCTGACAGGGACGAACACGCCCTTTGCAATGTCCTCCGCACGAATGGCGGCTTTCTTAGCTTCAATTTCTGCCTTTTTCCGCTTCTTGATTTTGTCCTCGTATCGCTTCTGCGCTCCGCTGGCTTTCCGCTTCAAGTAGTTCTGATGAAGCCTGTCCTTGCGTTCCTCACGCTTGCGGATTTCCTCTAATTCCTCCGGGGTAAGCTCCGCTTCTCCAAACGCCGGGGGAACGAATCGCCCAACAAAATTGAAGTAAATCTCGACCTCCTGTGTGGTCTGTATACTGCCTTTACGGTCACGCTCATGCACAAGGATTTTCTCGATAAACTCGTTGAGCATAGCAATGGTCAGCTTGTCGAAGTTCTCATACTTGTCAATCAGAGCGATAAAACGATCAGCGTCCTTTTCGTGCTTCTCATAGCTCTTGACAGCCTTTTCCAGAACAGAGATTTCAGCGGTAAGCTCGGACTGTTCCTTTTCGTATTGAGCGTCCAGAGTGGCGTATCTGCTGTCGGACAGCTTGCAAGACCACGGGTGGTGTAATTCCAGTCCTCTGGCAAAGACAGCATCATGGAAAGCAGCCCCTTGGCTTTTAACGACAGGTTTGCATTTCGTAAATGATGATTGCTCATCACAGTATAATCACGGGTCCGTTCAATGCGAAAAACGGCCATCGACCTCACTCCTTCCGACTTTTGGATATAAAAAAAGCCACAATCCCAAATCAAAGAATTGTGGCGTTCAACTTTCTCTATATTTTCTTGTGCGTTTCTTTCCCGGCTTAAAGTCGAGGATGTGTCCCTCAACAACACGGGCATACCGCTTGATTTTGATTTTCCGGCGCTGCTGGTCTTGGAGAGCATTCTGATAGCTGTCCTCTGCAAGAAACAGACGCATTTCATCACCTCTGCTCCCGTAAGCACTACACGGATGGAGAACAACAAACTCAATCATCCATCGGGTGCTGTCCTCAAAGCGTTCCACGGCAAGAATGTTATGTCCTTTCAGCTCCCTTGCTGAAATATCCATCATAGGCGGCTCCTTTCATCGTTCCTGGTCTCTCTGACGCTTTTTCTGCCATGCCTCCAGCAGCTTGATGATGGTTTCCTGCATCCGCTGGGGCGTATAGCTTTTAGGGAAATACTTCCGCAAGGTGTCAGAGGTAAATGTCACTCGGTCCAGATCGCTTTTCTTTTCCTCACCCATGATGACACGCATCATATCGAGGGTCAGATGCCCCTCCTGACTGTATTTCTTGAGCCGCTGGGCTTGAGAAAGAGAAGGGGTAGCCTGTTCGCTGTCCATCGCGTCCAACAGGTCTACCTGTTCCTCCTTTTTGAGAAAGGACAGCTCATAGGCAGGGTTCAGGGCAATCTTCTTTTCATCCACCATATCCATCAATTCAGAAATCAGCTCTGTCAGACGGATATAGCGAAAAATCTGGTTTTTACTCTGACCTACTTGCTCTGCCAAAATCTCACTGGACTTCTTGCCCTCTAACTTGTTCCCAACTTGGGAACAAGTTAAATCAACTCGCTCTCCCTGATGTTTCATAGCATCCAGTTTCATTTTATAAGCAAATGCTCTTTCACTGGGGAGGAGACTTTCTCGTTGCAGATTGCTGTCAACCATAATAATTGTGGCTGCATCATCGTCCAGATCACGGACAATTACCGGCATGGTCTCTTTTTCTGCCAGTTCACTTGCTCTGTGCCGTCTGTGTCCGGCCACCAGTTCATAACCGCCCTCCGGGTCCGGTCGAGCAATCGCCGGAACCAGAACGCCATACTGCTTGATACTGTCGGCGGTCTCCATCATGGCTTCGTCATCCTTGACTTTGAATGGGTGGTTCCTAAAGGGATGCAGTTCAGACAATGGAATTTCCTGAATCTTTTCCAGCTTTGCATCCTGGCGGCCTTCTTCGGTGGAGAACAGATCATCTACCGAGGCCAGCTCTATTTTTTTCGCGCTGCTTTTCAAGTTTCAACACCTCCTTCGTCAGATTTCGATACCCCTCTGCCACTTTGCCGCCAGGGTCATGGGCGAAAATACTTTTTCCCTCTGCACTGATTTCCTTTGCCCGGACAGAGTGCGGAATCTCTGTGCCGAATACTTTGATCTTGCTGCCATAGGTCTCCCGCAGGAGCGAGGAAATCTCTTTGGCAAAGTTGGTTCGGCTGTCCACCATCGTCAGCAGGATACCGTCAATCTGGAGCTTGGGGTTGATTTGCCTCTTTACCTTGTTTACCGTGGAGAGCAGCTGTTCCAGCCTTTAGCGGGCAGATACTCTGCCTGAACGGGAATGATGATCCTATTCGCAGCGGCCAGCGCATTGACTGTGAGCATACCAAGGGAGGCTGGCAGTCGATGAGGATATGGGAGTATTGCCCCTTCAGTGTGTCCAGATATTGCCGCAAGATAGTCTCACGACTCATAGCATTTACCAAGGATACTTCCATACCGGAAAGTTGAATGTCGGCGGGCATCAAGTCTACTCCCTCCAGGTGGTGCAGGATACCCTCGCCGGAATGAATCGGCTCATCCATTAGGATATGCCCCATAGCGTCCGACAGCGTAAAGGGCAACTTGTCCGGCTGGGGATTGCCCAAGCTGATCGTCAGGCTGCCTTGCGGGTTTCCGTCGATCAGCAGGACTTTCTTTCCGGCTTGCGCCAGCCCGATTCCCAAGTTGGCACAGGTCGTTGTCTTGCCAACGCCGCCTTTCTGGTTGGCAATGGCGATGATTTGCGTGTTCATTGACTTCACCTCATTTCTAATTATTGCTGTTGCTTCTGGAAATAGAAAAAGCCGCCACTTCAAAATCATAAAGTGACGGCCCTTTCTAATGCCGGAATCTCTAAAACAAAAAAGCACCCAGTTATTTGTTACTGAGTGCCTGCATTAGAATCGTATTTAATTGTTCAGATTTGGTCAGATTATGCCAAACCCTCCAGCGAAAAATCCGGTGTCTGAGAGTGCCAAAATCACCCTCAAAAATACCCCCGAAATTGCTCTCTGGTTGTCCTATTTTTTAACCACTAAGGCCGTTTTTTGACCCCATTTTTGCCGGTTGCCCTATATTTAACCACTAAAAATTGGGTGAAAACGGCTCTCGTTTGGTCAAATGAGGTCAAACTATATCAGCCCGTTTAGATATAGCAAAAGCCCGGAAAACCTTGGCTTAACAGTGATAAGGAACTAATTTACTTATCAACTGTTAGCTGACGGTTTCCGGGGTGCATACGGACAAATCCCGTCTGATTTCTAACAGGAAGTCAGACGGGATTTTCGCTTTATATTTCGAATTATGGAAGACATACCATGAAAACCTTAATATCTTGTGCTTACACTATGGATAATTGCTGTGTGGAACTGAAATTCAGGGACGGCAGAATGATTGCGATTGACACTATCGCTGTTGAGAACGAGATTGCAGACAATATGTATCAGCGGTCAGAGTTGGATTATTTGATCTACAATGACCCGATAGCATATGCTGACTTGATATTGAATGGCGATCCCGAAACCTATCTGAAAACTGTAACAGAATACAAGCCTTTGGATAGCTGACAACACGCTGCCCGCAGGAGAAAATCCTGCGGGCGTTTTTCTGTTTATTTATTTATTTATTTTCCTCCGTTGGATCTCAATTTTGGAAAGAAGATGACTATCTTAAAGCCCTTTCCCCACTGGGAAGCAGCTTCCAGACGAAGGTTTAGATCGTCAGCCATCTTCTTAACCAGGTAAAGCCCTATACCGGTAGCTTTCTTTCTGCTGTCAGTAGAATCCCCGGTAAAGCCCTTTTGAAAAATATACGGCAGATCATATTTTTTTACACCGATGCCGTTATCCTCAACTGAAAGGACATCTGCGGTCTCCGAATGTATCATAGAGATCGTTAGCATGGGACTATCGCTGCTATATTTTATGGCATTGCTCACGATCTGTCCCAACATAAACTGAAGCCCTCTACGGTCTGTATAGACTGTTTCAGATTGCAGTTTATTGAGAATTACAAACTGCTTTTCTTCCAGAAGTGGGGCATAGTCCTCCAGAACTTCCCCCAAGCACTGATTCAAATTGATATCCTCAAACTGATAATCCTTTGTACTGCTCTTTAACCGGGCATAGTATAACATTTGAGTGACATCCTCCTGAAGCTGACTGCGGACATAATCCAGCTTTGCTTGCAGGGGAGGAGATATTTCGTCGCTCCGATTATCCAGGAGCATGGTCAACAACGATAGGGGCGTTTTCGCTTCATGTGCCCAGCCCTCCACATATTCTTCATAGTCCTGTAGGGCATCTGCCATACTGTTACTCTCAGTTTTGTGTTCCTGTAAAACTGATGCCAGAAGCCGGATAGATTCTCCTTCTTCCCGGCTGATGGCACTGAGCAGCCGTTCCTCGTTGCAGATGGTAGGATCACTGAGGAAATCCCGGAACAGCTCTCGGCGGGTAGTCTCCCGCTTGTTTAGTACAAACAGAATCACTGAAAACAAAAGGAGGCTTGTCAGAACTACTAACCCAATCAAGGTTTGAAATGCCTGAATGTCAGAAATCCAAAGAATGATAGCACAAAAGCAATCCACGCCCAACAGCAACAATAGCCAGGGGTAGTATCGCTCTGTTATGCGCCAAAGCTGCTTCATGGAGCCACCCCCGTTTCCAGACGATAGCCCATCCCACGAACCGCAACGATTCGCTGCTTCATCTCAAGACCGGACATCGTCTTTTTCAGCCTGGTCAGATTAACCTGCAAGGCATTTTCGTCTATGTATTCCGTGGTTCCCCATAGTGCTATGCAAAGTTGCTCCGTCGTGACCAGAGCATCGCCGCCGGACAAAAGAGCAACCAACAGTTTTCCCTGATTTTTTGGAAGCACGACAGAGGTATTATGAATATAAAGCGTGTAGGTCTGCTGGTCTAACAGGAAATCTGGTCCCTCTATGAGATTGGTACGGCCTTCATACCTTTTGAGAATATTGGATACCCTGGCAAGAAGTCGATCTTTTCTGCACGGCTTCGTCAAATATTCATCGGCACCCAAGTGGAACGCTTGCAGTTCATCCTTTACCTGATCTCTGGAAGTTAGTACCAGGACGGGGATAGCGGTTTTATTCTTTAGTTCCTGGCAGATTTGAAAGCCACTGATCTCCGGCAAATTCAGGTCTAAGATCACAAGGTCAGGACGGAGGGCTGCCAGGAGCCGAGCGGCATCTTCAAACTCGGTGATTGCCTCCGCAAGATACCCGTCCTTTTGGAGCATATTGCAGAGTTCTTCCCGCATATAGACTTCATCTTCCACAACAGCAATTCTTTTCACGACAGCACCTCCTTCCAAATTATTCTTCTCTCTGTGGCTGCATCAGTGTCAGCAAATACCGATCGCTGGAGCGCTTGACCACTCTCATATAAATATATTCTATCACGCAAAGCAGCAAAATCATAGCAGCAGATACAAACATCATTTCAGCCACTGTCCCACGGGTTCGGGACGAGAGTATCCCTGTAAATAACGCCCTGACTCCAAACAAACTGCTGACAGCCGCAACCAATACAGGAAGTCCCATAAACCAGGTAATTTGCTTTCCAGCAGACTGGCAAAGGGTTTCGTAAGTAGCTCCCAGGCGGATCAGAGTCTGGTATCTGCGCCCGGTTTTCTGCTGACTCATCAGGAACTGAACACCCACGATGGTGTTGGCAACTACCAGGAAAACAATCGCAAGATAGAGGGTAATATAACTGGATGCTATGGTGTAGAAAAGCTGACGACCCATATTCTGAAGATAGCTTTCATATTCAATGTCAATTTCGTCCAGCTTCTCGTTCAAATCCAAATATGCAGTCATAAGGCTATTTCCATTCAGAGCTTGCTCACTGAGCACCGCATTGACATAGGTATCATACATTCCCTGACTATAATATAGGAATGCTTCATCCGGAAGAATCAATGCAAAGGACAAGGTTATAGAACGGTCCGTGACCAAATTCACAGACTGAACCTCTCCTGTAAGATGAATCGGACTACCATCCAGTTCCACCTTGGGCTGCCCGGCCAATACTTGGTTCAGCATTGCGGTACGGCTTGCCGTAGTAAACTCTGTATCAATATAGACAGTGGCCTCCTTTTCGCCTAATTGGAGAGCCGGATTGCCGGACAATTCCAACAAACGATTATAGTCCGATAAACAAATCAAATATGGGTATGTGGCATAACCAAGATTGTTCAGAAGGACATCCCGGTCTTCCGACTGGGGCAGGCTCCGAAGAGAGTCCATAACAGCGTCCATGCTGTAGGCATTATCATAATCTTCTGTGGTGCGAATACGCCCAACCCTCATTTCAAAAAGCTCTGAAAATTGATTTTCCAAACTGTTTTCTTTCAGGACTGCCTTTATATTCGGAAGAACCTGCGATGAATCTTCTGCAGTATGATCTTCAAAAGTATAGTCGATTACATGGCCAGAAGACAGGCTATTCGTTCCTGCAATTCCTACGCCCGCACCAAAACAACACAGCGCCGCCAGAATCAGCAGGGAGCTGATGGCCATGGAGTTTGACTGATGAATGACATTCTCCTGAATCTGCCGGAAGGTAAATACATGAAGCTGCTTATTTCCTTTTCCTTTCTTAACAATCAAAGCAATCAGCGCACGCATCCCATAGAAAAGCAGCATCGTACCAACTATGCCCAACAGCAAAGTCAGTCCCATCATACTTACCTTTGTCCATGCAATTCCCTGAATCGCCATGTAGTAAGCCACTGCCAACATCACACTTCCGCATATAGCAGCCAGTCCATAGATAACAGATGGCATTTGCTTTTTGGGGCGGTTCGTTGGCTGGGATAGCAAAGTACCGATCTCCTGGCGGCTGATTCGTCCACTCAAAATCAGAAGTGCCGTCAGCTTAATTGCCAGAAATCCTGCCAGCGTCCATTCAATCGCAGACCAGGATAAAGAAAACTGATGACCGATGATCCCCATGCCTACCAGCTTGGCGGTGACAAGACTGACAATTTCTGAAAGCACCACAGCCACAGGTAAGCCTATGAGCATGGCAAGAATACTGGTCAGGCAATCTTCCGCCAGAAGCATACCAAACAGTTTACTTCTACGCATCCCCAACATTAGATAAACACCAAGCTCATGCCGTCTGCGCTCGAACTGATACTTGCAGGCAAAATAGATCAAAAAGAACAGAATACCGAGGGTCATTCCATAAAACGCAGGAATCAGAAGCAGGAGTTTGTCAACTGCGTCACTCTCCATTTTCTGCAAAAAGAGCATCACATCTTGAGTGGAGATGGAAAGAATCATGTAAAAGGCAACAATAGAAATCACCAGGGAGCTGAAAAACAGACCGTTTTCCTTTCGGCTGCGGCGGCTGTTCCGAAGAATGAGATTAGAGAACATTTGCGCTGCCCCCTCCCAGTTGCGCCATCACCTTCAGGATGCGCCCGTAGAACTCCTGCTGGCTTTCGTCTCC
Source organism: Blautia sp. OF09-25XD (assembly GCF_003482095.1). Lineage (NCBI taxonomy): Bacteria > Bacillati > Bacillota > Clostridia > Lachnospirales > Lachnospiraceae > Blautia > Blautia sp. OF09-25XD. The sequence continues at coordinate 83,927 of NZ_QUMG01000019.1, read as the reverse complement.
ACGCCGAAGCTCATGAAAGATCACGCCATCCTGGATGAACAGGATGCGCTTACAGAAGCTGGCGGCATTGGAATCATGGGTTACCATCAGGATCGTAGCTTGTTCGTCACGATTCAGGCCGGACAGCTTCTCCATAAGACTTCTTGCGTTCTTAGAATCCAGCGCACCCGTCGGTTCATCGGCAAGGATCATTTGGGGATGTAAGATCAGAGCCCTTGCTGCCGCAACACGCTGACGCTGGCCGCCGGACATCTTGGACGGAAACTTATCCAGAACATCAGTGATTTCCAGATAGTCAGCCAACTGCTTCAGCCGCTGGCTGCTTTCTGCTTCGGATACCCCATGCAAGGAAGTCGGGAGCAGGATGTTTTCCCTGCCAGTCAGGTTGTCCAGCAATTCAAAGTTCTGGAATAGATAACCAACTTTTTTGCCACGGTACTCTGCAAGAGCCTTTCCCTTGAGGGATTGCAGAGTATCGCCTTCCACCTGAATGCTCCCACCGGTGGGCTGAATCACAGTTGCAATACAGTTGAGAAGCGTGGATTTACCGGAACCACTGCTTCCCATAATGCCGAGAAACTCTCCCGGCATCACCTGGAAGGTGATCCCATTCAGTGCCTTTGTTTGACTTGGCACATTGCCATAGATTTTTGTTAAATTTTCAATATTCAAAATGGGTTTCATGTGAATACCTCCTATCATTTGTAATAAAATGATAGCATGGGAACACAGCAAATACCACTTACAGTTGTTGTAAGGATTCAGGATATAAGTGGCGGCTCAAGGGGGACGAGCATATATTTTTTAAGAGCATCAGGCGACAATGATAAAATATACCGGATCGCCTCATTGGCAAACCAGTTCGTTTTAATTGTATCCCAATCAGCAAGCCGAATGATTTCTGCTGTGCCGTTCTCAAAATCAACTGATATTTCGCCCCATTCGCCGTCGCAGTCTGCCTGGTATTCGTAGATTGCGGCGGTGATTTTCTTTTTGCGCTTGGTTTTGGATTTCTGTTTCAGCCGGACTGCATGGATAGCACCCTCGGCAACCAGAAGCTCTGTCAGCTTATCCATCGCTTTCCGGTAAGCCCGCTCTGCACCGCTGGCTGTGCTTCCCTCAAACATAACCGCCAGGTCTTCAAAGGTGGGGCGGTTCTTCCATGAGCCAACACGCCCACAGGTCATGCAAATTGCTAACCGTTTTTCGAGCAAGGTCTGCTCCCGGTAATTCAGTTTCTCAAATGCCCGTTGCACCTTTTCTGCCTGTATGCCGTTCCAGAGGATGTCGGTATAGTTCCAACTATCGTCAAGGGCGACATCTTCGCCAGTTTCCTCGCCGTCCTCGTCTGTCACATAGAATGGCTGCTGATTGCGGATACCTCGGACAACTTTCAGATATTCTTCGGCAAGAGCAAGATCACAGTTGTATTTCTTGGAAAACTCGTTGACCGCATCCTTGGTATTGTGGTACAGCCAAGCCATTGACCGCACCATTTTGTAATTAGTCAGAGAGGATACCGACCATTTTTCTTCGCCCATGCGGAAACGGAGCATAGCATCCCGGATGAACGGAAAAATGTATGTAGCATACTCCGCACCCTTGGCAGGATCATAGTCCATCAGCTTTTGGAGCATTTGCTCCCGGCAGGACAGTTTTATATCCAGAAAACGGTCTGTATCGTACAAATCGCCGCCATCCACACCAAGAAAGCTCTTGATGCGCTTATTAAGCTGCGGCTCGTAGTGATGTAGAAAGAACGAAAAATGTAGCAAATTCTTTTCATGCAAAGCAGACAGGATATATTCGTTCAGATTGCCCACTGATGGCGGCTCCGGTTCCAGTTGGAAGATGCGCTCTGCCACATAGGGAATGATGCCGTCACCGTGCGGATTGACTTGGTATTTTGGTATGTATCCGGTCATATTCCATGTAAAATCATTCAGCATAGCGCACCTCCCTTCTGTATGCCATTCTGTTTTATGAAATGTATTCCATGATTATGGAGTTCAAAATATTATACAATGATTCTACGCACATCAGCTTTACTACGCCGTTATGGTCACTTAAAATCGTACCATCTTCGGAATAATAGAACCGTATCGTCTTCCAACTATCTATTGTGTATTTTATCGTGATGCTGCAATACCTATCAGTTCCACGAGCGGGTTCATAATTAATTGAAAAATAGATTCGGTCATAAGTTCCGCTATAGAGATAATGGCTGGCATTGTTTTCAACATTTACGGATGTATAATCAATGCCATCCTTTGAATTTTTACGGTATTCATCGTAGAGTTTTTGAATCAGCTCAAAATCAGGGTATGTATTCAGTAATTCTTCTAACGCCTTTATATAATACTGACTAAAGGAATTTACAATTAGCCGATTCTTTTCTTTTATCTCCAAGAGTTCTAAATTCCGTTTCTCTTGATATACTCGTACTCGATACTGTTCTTCTTCCCCTGGCGTCATATTGCCCTCTGCAATGAAGTTCTCAATCTGTCCAATCAAACTTGAATATGCGCAGCGCTCATCAGGAGCAATATTCAAACATGATGCAATAATTGTATTAGCAACAATCATATCAGCATTTCCGGGAAAACGCTTGGTCAAATCATATTCATCAACAAACCAGAAGTTTGAAGGCATAAAGTCCTCCGGCTCACCATTGATCATACACCAAAGAACTTTACCCAAAGAAAATATATCTCCTTTTTCAGTTACTTCCTCTACACGACCTGTTTCGTATTCTGGGGCAATATACATCCTGGGACCAACTGCCATAGTTTCCGGTGTCAGTCGTTCGCTCCCATCGTTAAGAAAACACGTTCCAAAATCTGTAAGATACAGTGTGTATTCATCACCTTTTTTCAAAAACAAGATATTATCCGGCTTTATATCTCTGTGATACAAGGGCGGATTTCCGGTTGAAAGTGTATAGAGTGCTTTGATGACCGGCAAAAGCAGTTCAAATGCTAATTTAACATTCCCTTTGGTAACTTCGAGTATATCGTATACCGAACCGTCATATTTTTTCATTTCAACATAAGATTCAGCAATTTTATCCTCGTTAATATAAACATCCGTCACCTCAACAACATTGGGAATTGGATTCTTGCATAATTCCTGAAATACAGCAAGTTCTCGTTTGAAGCGTGCGACTTTTTCAACGGTAGACGTATTTCGAAGGTATTTTCTCGCAGTTCCGGTTTCAGTATCGAATACCACATCACCATTACCGCCTTTAACATCAGCTTTTCGTGCCATGTATTATCTCCTTGTCATTTTTTGTTGTAAGCTTCCTTTTTCAAGGCAGCCTGTCCCATTTCCTTTTCATAATCGCCCTTGGCATAAGCAACATTGCTCAAGGCCCGGAGCATTTTATCTTTCGCCAGTTTCTTCATAACCTCTGCAAGATCAGCGTCCAGAGTACCACGCTTCACATAGCGGTTTATGGTGTTCAGCCGCTTCTCATAAATCTGTTTCAGCGGATGATCGTCCGCAAGCTCCCGCTGTTCTCTGCCTTTCAGATTGCCGATCTGCCGGCAAGTGCGGTGCAGCTTATCTCCCGGTGCATAACCGCCGCAGTATTTGGTGTGCCTTGCGTTGGTGGTCAGAAACCATTTGCCGCAGATCCGGCATTTTTTCGGTGCATGACCAACACACAAGCCCTCAAAGAGATCAGAACGGAACATTCCCACAAAGGATACATAGTGCATCCGTTTGACGAGCTTCGCCACATCCTCGCCGGGACGGACAGTTGTCACATACTGAATAGAGTTGTTCGCAACAGACATCCAGGCATTGCCCTCCGTGATAGAAAACTCCGGCGGGAAATAGCTGCCGAACATTTTTGCAAAGCCCTCTGCGGTACGGTCTGCTTCGTTGCTGTCTGATTTTTCCGCAAAATCAAGCACTGCGGTTTGGTATTCCCTAAGAGAATATGCCAAATGTCCGAATACAGCGGTATAACGTTGGAGCATCGCCGCATCAGCATATTTCGGAACTTCTTCAAACGGTAAAGAATTGGTTGCAGCTTTTGTAGCAAACTCCACATATTTTTGTGCGCTGTCCGCAGTAAAAACCTTTTCTATCCGTTCCCGGTGCTTTGGTATATCCATATAGGAGAACGGCGGCGTTTTGCTGAGAATCTCTAACATTGTCAATGCAGCTTCCCTTGCCATAGGAAAGAGTGCAGAAGCGTCCTGTCCGGCGTTCAGCATTCCAAGCAGTAGATTAATTTTCTGGCATTGTTCATTCATTTTGGCAAGAGTATCCGCCGAAACATTCAGCGCATCACAGGCAAGAGTGCCGATAGGAAGTGCTTTGTCCTCATATATGATTGTATCCTGCCAAAAATCCAATGTCATCAATTCTTGATTCATGCTTGCTCTCCTGTCCTGTTTTTTCATTTCTTTCATTATATCATGCAAATGTGAAGAAATCTACATCCTCCGAAAAGCTGTCCTGTTTTTTGAAATGGGGTTGTCCACCGATTAGCCTGTTTTTTGAAAAATCCGGCATAACAATAGTAGACGGAGCGAAGCACCTGCCAATCACGGCGGGTGTTTCGTGCTTTCTGAATACTATGAACGGAGGTTTTCTATGACAATCTATGAAACCATCAAGGTGGCAATCAGCGTAAAGCAAGCCGCCGAACACTACGGGCTGAAAGTCAACCGAAACGGCATGGCTTGCTGCCCGTTCCACAATGACAGGCATCCGAGCATGAGGCTGAATGAGGATTATTTCTTCTGCTTTGGCTGCGGAGTCAAGGGGGATGTGATCGACTTCGTGGCAAGGTCGTTCGATCTGAGCAGCTATGAAGCAGCACAAAAGCTGGCTTCGGATTTTGGGCTTGACCCGAAACCGCCCACTTCCGCAGCTATGCTCAAGCCCAAACGTCCCTATATCCGTCAGTTTCGGGAGGACGAAATGCTGTGCTTCCGGGTGCTGATGGATTATCTGCATCTGCTGGAAGATTGGAAAGTGCGATATGCACCGAAAACACCGGACGATGATCTGGATGACCGTTTTGTGGAAGCCTGCCAGATGATTGATTATATCGAATATCTGGCAGATATTTTGACAGTCGGTGATTTAGAAGAACGGGTTGCCGTGGTGGACGAGCTAATGAAGGAGAGCAAGATTGCTTTCCTTCGGAACTATGTGGCACGGAAACGAAAGGAGGGGTTGTCCCATGGGGAAGAAAGGTAAAATGCCGGATATGAATCTGCCGATCTGGTTTGACGGGCAGAACATCAATGAAGCTCTGTTCTGTGAAGAATTTCTGCGTGAGCGCAGAATCATCTTCGCAAACGGAGCTTTTTTTACGCCCGATGGTCGGGTAACAGACGATCTCCCTCTCCGGGGTGAGATTTACGACAAGCTGAAATTCTGTGCCGTGAACAACATCCCCCGGAAGATCACCAATATTCTGGAGGTGCTGAAACTGGAAGCACAAGTGCCTGACTTTCCTCCGGAGCAGGATCGGATTCATGTTGCCAACGGTACGCTGCTGCAGAACGGAACATTCACTGAGGGCAGACCTGCTATCGTGCGGAGCCGTCTGCCTGTTGCCTACAATCCCGATGCTCCTGCTCCTGTGGTCTGGCTGAACTTTCTGGATGACCTGCTTCATACAGAGGACATTCCCACTTTGCAGGAGTTTATCGGCTACTGCCTGATTCCCTCCAACAAAGGACAGCGCATGATGGTGATTAAGGGCAACGGCGGCGAGGGTAAATCCCAAATCGGTGCGGTGCTTTCGGCAATCTTTGGCATGAATATGAAAGACGGCAGCATCGGAAAGATTTCCGAAAACCGCTTTGCCCGTGCCGATCTGGAACATATCCTCTTGTGCGTGGATGATGATATGCGGATGGAAGCTCTGCGCCAGACCAACTATGTGAAATCCATCGTGACAGCACAGGGCAAGATGGATTTGGAACGCAAGGGCAAGCAGAGTTATCAGGCTGGATGTTCGCCCGGCTGCTTGCGTTCAGCAACGGTGATTTGCAAGCTCTTTATGATCGCAGTGACGGATTTTATCGCAGACAGCTTGTGCTGACCACCAAGGAAAAGCCTGTGGATAGAGCTGATGATCCTGACCTTGCGGAGAAGATGAAAGCCGAAGCCGAGGGCATCTTCCTGTGGGCATTGGAGGGATTGCAGCGGCTTGTTGCCAACAACTTCAAATTCACAGAGAGTGACCGTATCCGGGAAAACCGGGAAGCGGTCAAGCGTGACAATAATAATATCTTTGATTTCATGGAATCGGAGGGATACATCCGGTGCAAAGCGGATGCGTCCATCAGCTCCAAGGATTTCTATGAAATCTACCGGATGTGGTGCGAAGAAAATTCCCTTGCACCGCTGAAAGCCCGCAGCTTCAGCGACGCCATGATTGCCAATGCCGGGAGATTCAATCTGGAACATTGCAACAACATCACCAACTCTGCCGGACGGCGGGTGTGGGGATTTATGGGTGTGGAAGCTGTGGCAAGACCTCATATAAATGGGTTTTACGATGTTTCGTCATGTACGTACGTACCGGAGGAATGGCGGGATTGATTTTGCCAGTCATGCTCTGTACGTATGTACGCAGCATTTACCCCTGTTTTCTCCCATTATAGGAAACAACGGCTTTCAGAGACAACCTGTTTTCGGGTATTGAAAATCAATGGCAATGGAAACAGCAAAGTTTTTGACCGCAGGACGAAGCTATTTCACGAAATCGTGCTTCTCTGAACCGTGTACCCTGTTCACGGAACAATAGATGTTTTCATTTTTCCAGACCAAATCACACGAAACAGTAAAGCGGGATATGGTCATATATGGACAGGACATCACAAGCAAAATTCTGAACGGATTTCAGAGATTGCAGATTTTTCACTGTTCGGTGTATCTGTTCCGTTTTGGGGTGCAGAGATTGTACCGAACCACAAACAGAATTATGAAGGATTTTTCAATATGAATGTACGCAATGAAATCAAGGCACAGATCATCCGTGCTGGGATGACCATGCAGGAAGTTGTTGACCTGCTCTCGGACGAGTACGGATGGAGCGACAGCGTTTCCAACCTGTCCGCAAAATTACAGCGGGAAAGCATCCGATACAAGGAAGTATTGGAGCTTGCCGATGTGCTGGGATGCGACATTGTATGGCAGCAAAGACGGGAGAAGTGATGCCCCCGGCAACAGCCCCTCGCATCTCCCGTCCCCATAGGCACACCGCAGTGCTGCCTATGGATGGCAGTGAAAGACGCTGCCAACGTCTGCAAGAAACGTTCCGCAGAACAGCTTCATGCAGACGGGCTGACCATGGGAAAAGTTGCAGACATTTTGCCTTGGTCAGCAGAGGTCACCGCAGTGACCGCATACCCCCTCGGGAGAGCCCACGGCACTTTGCAGCCAGAATGGATGAAAGTGTTATAGTGGGTTATTACACTTCCGCAGAAGTGCATCCCCGCAGCCCCGCCCGTCTGCTACTCTCGAAAGAAAGGAAAAAACCTATGGCAAGAAACGATGGAATTGACCGTACCTTTGCCCGTAACCAGGACTTGCCCACCCTCGACGATGTGGCGAAAGTTCAGGAGCATAACGAGCGAGAAAAAGACAGCTACTCCAATCAAGATATTGATACCACCCAGACCCACCGCAATGTCCACTTCAAGAAACCTACCGACAGCTATGCCGCCATGTTCGATCAGATGATTGCAGATGGTGTTATCTCCACCCGTGGTCTGAAAGCCGATGCGGTGAAATATGGGGAGCTGCTGTTTGATGTAAACTCTGCCTACTTCCACAACCACGGCGGCTATGAATATGCCAAACAGTTCTATGCCGATGCCTACAAAGCCGCCGTGGAGATTGTGGGCGGCGAGCAGTATATCCTCTCCGCTGTGATGCACGCCGATGAGCGCAACCGGGCAATGTCCGAAGCCCTGGGCGAGGATGTGTATCACTACCACCTCCATGTGGTTTATATCCCGGTGGTGGAAAAGCAAATCCTGTGGTCGAAGCGGTGCAAGGATGAATTCCTCCGGGGAACGGTAAAAGAAACGATCACACAGGTCAGCCGCAGTAAGAAATGGGAATCCAAACCCGTTCTCAATGAAGATGGCAATCCGATGTTGAACGCAAAAGGGAAAAAGATTTTGAAGTCGTCCTACAGTGTGCTGCAGGATGACTTTTTTAATTTCATGCGAGCCGCCGGATATACCGATGTGGAGCGTGGAGAGCGTGGCAGTACCGAGGAACATCTGACGGTGACACAGTTCAAGGTACAGGCCGAACAGCACCGCCTGGAAACTGTGACCGGACAGGTGGAACAGGCCGAGCAGAGTTTGGCGGATGCCAAGGCTGCTACGGAGAAGCAGAAAAAGAAACTGGAGCTCTGCAAAAGGAAACCAAGGCAGCAAAGACCATTGCGCTGACGGTGCAGGATATTGAGGAAATGGGCAAGAAAAATGCCCTCACCGGAAATGTCTCGCTCACGCCGGATCAGTGCGATACACTCAAACGCTATGCGGTCAACGGCATTATTGCCAATGCTGACAATAAGCGTTTGAAAGAGAAACTGGCTTCTGCTGAAAAAACAATTTCCATCTGGAAACAGCGGTATGAAGCAGTAAACGAAAAATATATGGAACTGAAACAGAAAGCCCAGCCTTTCTTGGATGCGATAGAGATTGCGTCTGAAAGGGTTTGGGCTTTTGTTCATGCCATTCTCGCCAGAGGAAAGGAAACACAGGAACATAAGCACCCTGCCCGTAAGCGTAGGCAGGATATGGAAATTTAAGAAAGGAACTATTTGCCTATGAATAAAACCGTAGAGGAAATTAACAAGATGATTATGGAAGATGCCCCGATGGAAGAAATCAATGATGCCATCGGCTATATTGATATTTACTCCTGCTTCGACCCGATTTTTGAGCCGCCCATTGATTTTTTGGAAGAATGCCGCAAGCATTGGGAAACAGCGCAGTCTTCTTTCCGCAAAACCATTGAGCGTAAGATCGGGAACACATGGTATGTGATTGAAACAGAATGTGACGGGAATGAGCCGCTTGCCGACAAGGTAAAACGGCTCATTTTTTCTGACAAGGGGGTGATTTGTTAATGACTGCGACACAAAAGCATGATATAATTCCAGTATGCACAACGGTACTGTCGGCTGACCAACAACCGAAGGAGGATATTATGTTGGATCAGCAGAAAATTACCATTCTCTACTGTCGTTTGAGCAATGAGGATGCCCAAGATGGAGAGAGTAACAGTATCGCAAATCAGCGAGAGTATTTAACCCGATATGCCCGTAACCACGGGTATACAAACCTGAAAATTCTGGTGGATGACGGTTATACGGGGACGAACTTTGTTGAGGTAAGATAACGTAACCTTTTTTGCAGAGGGCGTTATCTTACCTCTTTTTGATGTATGTTAGATAGCATAACTCTTTACGTCGGCTCCTATCTGTCTGAAATAGGAGATACTTTCGGTAGGCTTGTCGCCCGTATCAACTCTGCCGACAAAGCTATAAAAGATTTCGATTTTGCGGGTGTTCGTTTCCTTATCCAGTTCGTGAATAAGAATACGGTCAATAAATTCATGGACGTTTTCGTAGGTCAGTTCGGTAATGGCGGTGTATCTGCGTACCAGTGCGACAAACCTTTTCACGTCCGCGCTGCGCTCGGTGGCGTTGTCGATTTCCTGTGACAGCTCCGCAATCCTCCGGGTCAGCGTCTTTTTTTCTTCATCATAGCCGGAAGTCAGAAAAGCAAACTGTTCATCAGAAAGTTTCCCTAAAGCGTTGTCCTCGTAGAGCTTGCGGAATAAGATGTTCAGCTCGCTAATGCGGCTCTGCGCCTTGTCAAGCTCTTTCCGCTGCTGTGTCAGCGTCTTTTGTACTGCCTTTGCGCTGCACTCGTTGGCGGTTTCGATAAACTCCTGTTCATGCTCTTTCACATAGGACAGCACCCTCTGTAAATCAGCAAGGACAAGTTCTTTAAGGACGCTCTTTCGGATATAATGGGTAGTGCAAAGCTCGCCAGTCCTTATCCTGTTTCGGTACTTTCCGCAAGTGTAGGCGTGTTTGCGTTCCAGTGTCCCGGCTCCCTGTTGCAGATACATTTTATAGCCGCAATCCCCACAAAAGAGAAGTCCCGAAAAAATGTCAATTTCATCAACCTTTGTAGGGCGGTGTTTGGTAGCAATCCGTTTCTGTGCAAGGTCAAAGGTTTCTTCGTCAATCAAAGGTTCGTGCGTGTTGGGGAAAAAGTATTGCTTTTCCTCCGGGTTCTTTTTTCGTCTTTTTCGATTTGTAAGATACCTTATAGCTCTTGCCCGTAATGGTATGCCCCAAATATTCTTTGCGTCCAAGAATATCATACAGTGTCTTATCCGGCCAGTTATAAATACAGGTCGGGTGCGGGCGCGGGTGGCGGCAACTGCCGGAACGACGGTAGCGCAGTTCTGAAACAGTAAGTACCTCATGTTCCCGTAGCCAGTTCTGGATTTCGCAGATACGGTCGCCGCGCACATACATAGCGAAAATCTGTTTTACAATGTGCGCCGTTTCCGGGTCGGGCAATAGATGATTGCGGTCGTTTGGGTCGGCTATGTAACCATACGGCACTTCGCCGTTGACACGCTCGCCTTTCTGTGCCTTTGCCTGTTTAACAGCCCGGATTTTCTTTGAGGTGTCGCGGGCGTAAAACTCGTTGAACCAGTTCCGCAGAGGGGTAAACTCGTTATCTTCCCTCGCTGTGTCTACACCGTCGTTAATGGCAATGTAGCGCACTTCATATTCGGGGAAAACAATCTCTATCAGTTCGCCGGTTTTCAGATAATTGCGTCCCAGACGGGAAAGGTCTTTTGTTATGACGGTCGCCACGTTCCCGGCTTCAACCTCATGCAGCATGGCTTGAAGCCCCTCACGCTCGAAACTCACGCCGGAAAATCCGTCGTCTACAAAAAAGCGCGTATTGAAAAAGTGGTGTTCGTCAGCGTACTTTTGTAAAATCAGCTTTTGGTTCTGTATGCTCTCGCTTTCCCCGGCCTGCATATCTTCCTGGCTCAATCTGCAATATAAAGCGGTAATCTTGTCTGTCTGTAACATTTTGTCCTCCTTTCCGACGACAGACAAGCATGGTATTTGTACTGTCTATATTATACCACATACCGCTGCCTGTGTCATGTATAAAATGTGAAGAAACGCCCTATTTTCGGGCGTTTGCGGGGTTCAGCTCCATGTCTTTGCGAATGAGCTTTTTTATCTTTTTATCCAGTGTGTCCGTTGCGCGTTCACTTGCAGACGAACATACAAGGTAAGTAACTTTTCCGATTTTATGCTCCGTTGTGGTAACGGGCGTTTGGTTTTGCGTCAAAGAAAATCCCCCTTTCTTTCGCAAACATATAATACAGTCTATGAATAGCAGCAAGTCCACTATTCAATAAAACAAAGGCTTTAATCGGACGGTTATTAGCATAACCTCATGGGAATTTCACCCCGGCATGGTTCTCATGCAGCCCTACCCATTGCCTGCGACGCTCTTAACGCTCGGACTGTGGCTGTAAGGAAGTATCATTGTATATTCTGCGTGTCGTTGCCCGCAAACCGCTACACTTGCTTTCCGGCGCGGTGTTGGTCGCTCGGCTGTCCGGGCGGTGATAACCTCGCCCGGATAGCGTCATGGCGCACCCGCCGTATGGCTCGACGCAAAAGGAACGTATCCGATTTGCCCTATGCTGCGCCGCCGTTATCTTGCGCCGCTTTCTTTTTCAAGGTTCAAAATGGCTGTGCTACCCGCGTCAACAGCGGAACGGAAAAGGGGGTGAGAGAAAGCGTCCCGCCGCCGTTGCGGTTATTCCTCTGTCCTAAAGGTGAGGACAGCCATCATCAGTTTTGCTTGCAGCCGTTCCCGAATGTCGTGGTCTACGCCGAAATAGACGTTCCCGCGCTCGTCGTACAGCTTCCGCATGGAGAGGCGGGCTATGTAGCCGCTAAAATGCTGCAAGACAATCTTCATGGCGTCCGGGTCACCCTTTGTCGCTGCCACAATGACAGGATAGGGAACAAGGGCATTTTCCGGGTAGCCGGGTTCGTTACCATTCGCCCCATTCATCAGCATTTTCCTCCAGATATTTTCTTAATTTCTCAAAAGAGCTTGTCCGCCTGTACTGTATCGTGCTTCTCGATGTATTGAACAACTTCGCAATCTCGGTGTCGTTCATTCCCTCGAAATAGTACAGGAGTACGGCTTTGCGCTTTTCTTCCGGCAAAGTACGGATTGCTTCAAGAAGCAGCTTCGGCGTGATTTTCTTCCCGGCTTTCTCAAAGACGGTTTCGGCGGTTTCCCGTTTGAAATATTCATCAAAGGTATGAAGCTGCCGCGCTTCGTCTAAGGGCAAATCGGAAAAGGTGACTTCCCTTGCCTTATGCCTGTGCAGCTCCCTGTGAGCGTCACACGCTTCATTGTGCAGCACCGTATTACAAAACTTCTGAAAAGCACATTGTTTGTAAAACTCCCTGCTATTAGGTTCCACATTCTCACCTCCTTTCTCGTTGGAAAGTTGGTGGTGCTTCCCCCTTTTCGCGGGGCAATACGGCGTTTTTGAAAAACGCCGAAGATTTTTTGAAATTTTTTCAAAAATTTTTTGAGCAGCAAAATACGCCTGTCCGAAAAGCCCGGACAGGCGTATAGGTATTGTAAGCAGTATTTAGATGATTAGACAGTTCATAGTCAAGGGTAGAGAGGTTCCCGGCGGTGGTCGGGCTTTTTTTGATATGTCAATGACCGTCGGATTTTGTCGATAGGGTATGTGCTTCATGGCGGCTACCTCCTTTAGCCGCCGCTTTTAACAGTGATACCGCGTCATTTCATTAGAAGATAAAAAGAAACGGCGGCTTTGATTTTTCAAAGCTGCTGCGGAAATCAAAGAACGACAAGCAACAGTTCTGATTTTGCTCCAATATGGTTATTAGGGGCACAAATTAAAATCAAAAAAGAGCCGATAACAGCAGTATTTCAAACTGCATATTATCGGCTCTGCGTCTGTGCGTCTGGCTCTTTTAATTAAATTATTTCTGTTGTTTTTTGGCTTTATTATATGTATTAGCTAACTGTCCACAAGCTGCTTTAATCTCTCTACCATGAGAAACTCTCATGGTAACTTCAAGTCCTGTTTGCTCTAATTGATGTTTGAACGCAACCATTTCTTGTTTTTGTGGTGCTCTAATTTTTGAATTACTCGTCGGGTTGTATTGCAGCACGTTAATCATAACATTTTTGCCCTTAAACCATTTTGCAAGTTGCCTTATATCTGAGGAACGGTCATTTATACCTGGTAAAAGCAAATACGCAAATACCACTTTTCGATTATGCCTTTGAGAATAGGACAATGCTTGCTTAACAACATCTTCAATAGCGTACATGTGCATATGAGGAATGATACAGTTTCTCGCAGCCTGTGTTGCTGCATGTAAAGATATTGTCAACTGAATTTTTAGATGTTCTTCGCGCAATTTTTTTAATTGATTAACTGGACCAACTGTTGATACGGTAATGCCGTCGGTTGGAAAGTTAAGTCCATTTCTATCTCGAAGAATATGGATTGCTGCAATCAAGTTGTCGTAATTGAATAAAGGTTCTCCCATTCCCATAAAAACGATACGATTTACTTTTTGACGTATCAATACAACCTGCTGCACAATTTCAGACGGTGTTAGATTACGAACAAAACCATTGCGTCCGGACTCACAAAAAATACAGCCAACAGAACAACCAACTTGCGTACTTACGCAAACAGTCCCACCATCTCGCCGTTTAATAAAAACCGTTTCAATATACCTGTTATCTTTCAATTCATAAACATACTTTTCAGTATCGCTACTTTTATAGACTTTTTTTGTTGATATTGATAGATTTTCTTTGTGAAATGGCTGTTTATACAATTCCGTATATAAGGCTCTTGCTTTATCCTCTCCAATTACTTCCGACATTTCTTTGTAAGTAAATCCGTATGGGTCATTCAATATTTCCGTAGGTGTACTTTTAGGTAAGTGTTTCATTTAAATATCCTTCCTTTTCAAAATTAAAAAGTTTGTTTTTCAGAGTTTTTGATTATGATTTCTAGTTTTTCAACATCAACGATATGCGTTAATTTACATTTAGGGCAGAAAAGAGGAAAATTTCTTAATACCGTATTATAAAATACTTGAACCCTCGTCTTTCCGTTACAAATTGGACATTTTATCCAATATTTTTCAAGCATAATATTTCTCCTTTTGCGCAAAAAAATGCAGGTCAATTCTCAACATGAGCATTGACCTGCATTTATACATATAATACTACAACAAAATTAAGGCATAGTTTTTATACTATGTCTATACGTCGTTAGTTTTGTTGTATAGCATACGCAAAATAAGCATGACAAAAAAGCCATATTGAAAATGGGAAAAATCTTTTTTGATTTCAATGCTTATCGAATACGCATGCTATGTAACATAAACATTCCCCCCCTTTATATAATATTATATAACAAAAGCAAGCTTGTTGTCAACATATATATATATGAATTATTTTGGCTAACTGATAGAACTATGTAGACATATCCAAGAAGAAAGGGGAACAGTAAAATGTAAGAGGGTGAATAACTATGGCAAAAAGACCAGTACCAAAATACGACTTCAAGGCTTTTGGGGCAGCGATAAAGGCAGCGCGTGAAGGACGCAAGGAAAGCCGCAAGAAAGTAGGCGACGAAATGTTTATCTCGCCGCGCTACCTTGCGAACATTGAGAACAAGGGGCAGCACCCAAGTTTACAGATATTCTTTGAGCTGATACAGCGTTACCATATATCCGTAGACCAATTCCTGTTAGACACGCCCGCTGCAAAGGACACAAAGCGGCGGCAGCTTGACGCGCTCCTTGACGGTATGAGCGATACAGGCATATGGATTGTGACCGCAACGGCAAAAGAGATTTCCGAAGTCGAAAAAGAGGGCGAATAGGAATGTCCGGCTTAAAACTGAACAGGATTTAGAGAGCGTTGTAATCTTTTTTGAGATTGCAGCGTTTTTCTTTTGCGGAAGTTTGGCAAAATCGCTTTTTCTCCGTAGTAGGGGATAAGAGCCTAAAGGATAAAAACATTCGTAGCAAGCATAGGAAGCGGGTACCCACTTCCGTATTTTCCCCCTCCCGCGCTGCGGCGCGTCGGTTGAAAATTGCTTGTTGGGAAGTGTCCCAAACCCTCGGAACGGAAAGGAAAGGAGCGAATACATGGACGGACGCAAAAGGACGGTACAAATCAAATTCAGAGTGACGGAAGCGGAACGGGATTTAATACTGGAAAAAATGAAGCTCGTACCCACCCGGAACATGGCGGCGTATCTGCGGAAGATTGCCATTGACGGATATATCATTCAGATAGACCACGCCGACATAAAGGCTATGACCGCAGAGATACAAAAAATCGGTGTCAACGTCAACCAGATAGCACGCCGCGTAAACGCGACGGGGAACGCATACCAAGAGGACATAGAGGAAATAAAGGGGGTGCTTGCGGAGATATGGCGGTTACAAAGATTAAGCCTATTAAAAGCACTCTAAGCAAAGCCCTTGACTATATCGAAAACCCGGACAAGACGGACGGAAAAATGCTTGTGTCCTCTTTCGGCTGCTCCTATGAAACGGCAGATATTGAGTTTGAATATACATTGTCCCAAGCACTCCAAAAGGGGAACAATTTAGCCTTTCATCTGATACAGTCCTTTGAGCCGGGGGAAGTGGATTATCAGAAAGCCCATGAAATCGGAAAGCAGCTTGCCGACGCGGTAACAAAGGGGCAACATGAGTATGTTGTGACGACGCACATTGACAAGGGGCATATCCATAACCACATTATTTTCTGCGCGGTGAACTTCGTAGACCACCACAAATACAATTCCAACAAAAGGAGCTATTACGGTATACGGAACATGAGCGACAAGCTGTGCCGGGAAAATGGCTTGTCCGTCGTCGTCCCCGGCAAGGGCAGCAAGGGAAAGAGCTATGCAGAGTACCAGGCAGAAAAGACGGGTACAAGTTGGAAAGGCAAACTGAAAACCGCCGTTGACGCACTTATCCCCCAAGTTTCCAGTTTTGAGGAATTGCTAACGCGGTTACAGGCGGCGGGCTATGAGATAAAGCCGGGGAAATATGTATCATGCCGCGCCCCCGGACAGGAACGCTTCACCCGCCTAAAAACCCTCGGCGCAGACTATACAGAGGAAGCCATAAGGGAACGGATAGCGGGCAGACGGACAAAGGCGGCGAAAGCCCCCAGAGAGCAGCGCGGCGTTTCGCTGCTTATCGACATTGAGAACAGTATCAAGGCGGCGCAGAGTAAGGGCTATGAACAGTGGGCGAAAATCCACAATCTGAAACAGGCGGCAAAGACTATGAACTTTCTCACCGAAAACAAGATTGAACAGTACGCGGATTTAGTTAGCCGGATTGAGGAAATGGCAGCGGAAAGCGGACAGGCGGCAGACGCATTGAAGAACGCCGAAAAGCGGCTTGCGGACATGGCGGTGCTTATCAAGAATGTTTCCACCTACCAAAAGACAAAGCCCGTCTATGACGCATACCGCAAGGCAAGGAACAGGGAGAAATACCGCGCCGGACAGGAACAGGCGATTATCTTACATGAAGCCGCTGCAAGGTCATTGAAAGCAACGGGCATTGCAAAGCTCCCGAACCTCGCCGCGCTGCAATCGGAGTATGAAGCCCTTCAAGCGCAGAAAGAAGCCCTTTACGCCGACTATGGGAAGCTGAAAAAGAAAGTCCGGGAATATGACATTATCAAGCAGAACATTGACAACATTTTACAGGCAGACAGACAGCCGGAACGGGAAAAGGGAATGGAACACTGATTAAGCAAAAAATGATTTTCGTATAGAAACAGAAAGCGGTATGTGGTATAATAAAATTATCTACAACTTTTGAAAGGATTTGATAGTACATGACAAAAGGAACACCAGCTAATATTAGTCAGCTTGTCAAAGACGCAAACAATAAATCATCATGGAAAATTAGGCTTGCTGCGTTGAATGAACTAAAACAATATGATTGTCAACAATCAAGAGATGTTATTACTCGTCTTGCTCTCCATGACAAAGTTTATAAAGTTAAAGAGGAAGCATTTAGAGCAGCACAAGCTATGGGGATTACTTACCGCGGAAATCCTATTCGCTTAGGACGTAAAGATATTGGTTTTAAGACAAAAGACTTTACTAAAGTTTTTCTACGTATCAAACGTGAAAAATCAATGGAAGAATTAGATTTACAATTATTCAAGGAAGCGTTCAAAACAATCGCGGCAGAAATGTATGATGTAATGGAATTTGAAAAGGGTCAAAAATTTGATGATTGGATTACAAATACATACAAATGTTTGCCAAAGAAATAAAAAGAACAGGGCGCGGAAAGTCAGTATATGACTTCCGCGCCCTGTCTTTTTGTGGGTGCTGTTGTGGTAAATGTTACGCAATAGAACGCCATTTTCGGGGGAAAAGGTATAAAGTATCGCCTATCCGATTTTCCCGCCCGGAAAGCCTTGCAAATCAAGGGATTTTCCGCGCCTACTGCGTAACAGGGGCGCGTCTTTTCCTCATGCGCTCGGCGGCCTGTCTGCGGGTGATACGCTTCCGGCAGTCGGGGCAGTATTTGACGCTGTTAGAGCTTGACGCAAAGGACGTGCCGCACTCGGTACATTTCTTCCTGTCCCCGGTTTGGTAAAGCTCCGCATAGAGCAGCTTATCAGCGGGAAGCACCGCAACCTTAAACCACTTGCAGAGAAGCGAATAGGAAATGAGCTGCGGACATACGCACTCGTCCCCGTCGTCCAGTAAGATACAGTTTCCATTATCGCAGTTGCAGCACGTCCGGCGCACAAGGGCGTTGACTTTCCGGCTCTGGGGCGGCGTCAGCCGCTTGACCTCGCTCATACTTCATCAGCGGCGTAAATGGGAAGCCCCGCAAACTCCGCTTCGGTCATGGCTTCCACTTTGGAGAGGGTACGGGCAGCAAAGCCCCGCATTTCCCCGTCCATAAAGGGCAGCGCGGCGTTCATGGCGACGATAAGCCCCTGTCGGCTCCCGGTCTTGTAAATGCTCAAAAGGTTTGTTTCTTCTACGGTCAGTTTTGTCATGTTCACACCTCCAAATCGTGATTTTTATTCTTTGCCGCCGCCTTTTTCGGGGCGGTCTTTGCCTTGTCTGTTTTAAGCTGCGCCCGGATAGAGGGGCGGGGCTTCCGTATCTCCCTGTCCCGGTTCTCCCTCTTGTCAATCAGCGCATACGTCCCATGTCTGCCCTCGATTTTGGAAAAGGAAAGGGTCTTGTAGGGCAGCATGGAGAAAAGACGGTCAGTGTCCTTTGTAGCCGCAAGCTGCATGAACGCCGGGGAAAGCTCTACCATGAAATGGGTCTTGTTTGGGCTGTTCGGCGTGTCGTGCCGCTTCATTTCCCACACAATGCGCCGCGCTTCCGTTTCAATCAGCCCGTCCCGCAATGCGGCGATATGCGCCTTGAAATCTCCCGGCGGAAGCTGCTCCCGGCTGCGCCGTTCTTCCTGTAAGAGCGATTGCAGCGCGTCCGGGTCGTTGGGTACGGCTTCAAAGCGTTCAAACTTCCCAAGCTGCGGGTCTGGGGTTCCGTCAAAATATCTCCCGGCTTTCTGTACCCTTTCCCCACGCTCATAAAACAGCTTCACCGTATCGGCGGGCAGCTCCTTTTCCTTGACGCGCTCATAATGGCGGGAATAGTCAAGCTCATACAGATTGCCCTTGATTTTCCCGCGCTCCTTTCCCGTCAGCTCGATTGCATAGGCAAGTACGCGGTCGCTTGTCTGCTCCATGTAGAAACGCCATGTATTGTGGGGCGCGGTGTCCTTTAGGAAAACGTCGCGCTCCCTAAAGCAATGCGTCCCGGACGGGCGGCAGAACCACAAAAGGGTCTTGTCCTCCCTGTGGGGGCTTGCCGCCGCCTTTGCGATAATCTCCTTGTCAATCTCCAAGTCGCTCTGGTAAAAGCCTGTATTCTGCTTCATAATCGCTTCAAGGGAAGCGAACAAATCCACGTTTTCAAATCTGCTCTGTTCCGGCATGGGTCAGCTCCTTTCCAAGTCCTGTGACTTCTGCTTTGCGTTTTTCTTCTGCGCCTTTTCCTTGTCGGCTCTAAGCTGCGCCCGGATAGAGGGCTTCTTTTCCGGCTTCGCTCCCTTGACGCGCTCCTTGTCGGCTTTGACCGCATTAGCCAGGTCAACAAGGGAAATCGTTTCTCCCGCCTTGACCTTTGCTTCCAGTTCGTCAACGGTAGGGGTGTTGTTGATGATACCGTCAAAGTTGTTGTCGTTCTGCTCTACGGTGTCCTCGACGTGCTTCAAAGGGTTTGCCTTTTCCGGCTGCTCTGCGGCAACGGCAAACGCCCGCGTCCCGTTCCCCATAATCAGATACTTTCCGTCGTCGGATTGATGATGAAAGCCATATCCGGCGGCTTCTATCTGCTCCCGGCTCATGGCGGTTACATGGAAAGTCCCTCTCGATGTTTTGACAGTTTCGCCCGTTTCCAAGTCGTCCGGGGTAAGCTGTTTCTGCTCCTGTAAAAACTCCGGCACTTGCCGGAAACCCGCGCTGTCAACATAGTGCGCCGCGTCCTGTCCGTCCTGATGAAGCACTACCACGTCGGAAACGGAAAGGCTGTGTCCCTTAAAGTCTTTGGGGTGGTCGATATTGAAACGGGTATAAATATCTTCAAGGGAAGTCCCCGGCGCAAGGGGCGCGGAATAGACAAGCTCATAGTTCGCCCTGTCAACCACATTCCCCGCCGCCTGCAGGCGGTCGTAAGGCTCAAAGCGCAAGTCCCTTGTTTCGTCCCCGCCTTTTATCTGGTAAATGGAAAAGGTGTCCTTGTCCGGCTCGGCGGTCTTTGCCGTTTCCTGTGCCTTTGCGTAGAGCTGCTTTACGTCGCCCTCGGTCAGCTCCCCGCTTTTGAGCTGCCCCATAAGCTCGCGGCATTTCTCCGGCGTTCCGGCGAAAAGAACGTCGCCCATTTTCGCCCGCCCGTTCTCCTGTGTCACATAGGCTTGCAAGAGGTAGCTGTTTTCCCGGCTGTCGCCGTAAGGGTTCCGGCGCACTCTGTAAATCGTTTCCGGGGTAAAGGCTTCTTTCGGGGCTGCGTCCGCTTTTTCCTGTGCGCCGGATTTCCCCGGTGCGTCTGCTTCCGGCTCCGGCTTCTCTTTCCCGGCTGTATCTGCCTTTTCCGGGGCTTCCGGCTGCGGCTGCTCCGGCGCGGCTGCCTGTTCCTCTCTGGTGGGCTGCTCCTGTCCGGCGGTTTGCTCCTTGTCCTGTGCCTTTTGCAGTTCCGCAAGATTTTCGTCTATGGAATTGATAATCTCGGCGGCTGCGCTGCGTATCGTTTCAAGGGAGCTTTTCAGTTCGGACAGCTCCCGCCCGCTGCTCCACCCGGCGACGTAGCCGAAAGAGTAGTCCGACGTGTCAAGCCCGTAATGTTGGCAGACGGTATAGGCGACGCTTTCCGCTTCGACTTCGCGGGTGCGGCGGTCAACGCGGGGCTGCTGTTCATCTTTGGGCGCGTTGAGGTCAATGTCGTGCAGCTTCGCATGGGCGATTTCGTGAATGGTGGTCTTTAAGGTCTGCAATTCGCTCATGCCCTCGTTGATAGCAATGCGCTTGTCCTCCAAGTGGTAGTAGCCATGAGAGCCGCCCTCGATATTCTCAAAGGCGATAGGGACGGGGGAAGTCTTTTCAAGGGCTGCGAAAAAATCCTTGTAGCGGTCAACGTCGCCCGTCAGCTCGTCCACCGCAATGTCCGGCAGCTCCTTTCCCTCGGTCTGGGAAACGTCGAAAACAGACACTACCTTGTAGGCGGGTATCTTGATTTCCTTTTCCTCGGTGACGGGCTTTCCGTCCTTGCCGATAATGGGCTTTTGTGTGTGCGGGTCTATCTTCTCCACTTCCTGTCTGATTTTGAACGGCGACGGGGCAATGATTTTAATCCCCTTTTGCCCTTTCATCACGTTGCGCCCGAAATTATTCTTCCAAGCGGAAAAGCCCGCCACAAGGGAAGCGTCCGGCTTCTGCATGGCGATAAGCAGCGTATTGTTGAAGCTGTAATTATGGAATTTTGACATGACGCGCAGATATTCCTTGTAACGCTCGCTGTCAAAGAGTTCCGTAATGCCCTGTTCCAGACGGTCGGTAATCTCTTTGAGCTTTTCGGCGGGCTTCTCGCTCGTCAGCACGATAGGGATAACCGGGCGCGGCTCCTGTGGCTGCTCTGCGGACTGTGCCGTTCTCTGCCCCGGCGCGGCTGCGTCCATTTCTACCTTTGACGGGTCGGGGCGTTCTGCCTGTGGGAAGCTCATTACTTTATACTCTTTGGGAATATCGCTTTCGCGCCCGTTGTACCACTCCGTAAAGGTGTTCTTGTTGTTGTAGATATAGCCCTGGTCGGTAAAGCGTCCCCCGTCATTGATAGCTGCGTCCCGCCCGTATTCCTCATACATGAAATACTTTTTCGCTTCTTCGGGAAGCTCCAATTCGTCCAGCTCGTCGATAAGGTAATAGCCGTAATCTTCCTCGCTCTGTACGGTAGGATAGAGCCAGTAACAATCAAGGTTCTGTGCAAGGTTGATAAGGTCTTTGATGTTCCCGGCGCGTTCCCCAAGCGTCACCGCCGCCGTAAACTTGTCCCTGTCCTCGTCGCTCTGCATTTCCAAGAGCTTCCCCAGATAGTTCAGCTCGTCAATCCCCGCGCTCTGGATAACGGCAAGCGGCACGTCAAAGGGCTGCTGCTCGGTGTTGGCAAATCCATTGATGAAAAAATCCTGTGGGTTGTCTGCGGTAATGCCGACGCTTTCCATAGCCGCGTGAAGCTGCTGCGTTGTAGTCGGCATGGGAAGCCACACGCCGCCCGGTTCGCCTGTTTCAAAGCGGGTGCGGCTGTCAATCAAAATCGAAAACTGCTCGCTCATTTTTTCTCTCCTTTCCTGTTCCATCATGCGGTGCATAAGCTCAAAATCTTCAATGCTCATGCTCCCGTCAAATACATAGGGGTTAAAATCCTCCCCGTCCCGGTAGGGGTTTTCGGAAAAGGGAAGCCCCGCTTCATGGGCGGTGGCTCTTGCTTCCTCGATAACCTCCGGGGGAAGCCTGTCGTCATGCGCCCCGATAAAACCGTCAATATCGTTCATGCTGTTTTCGTAGTGGTAGCGCACTCCGGCGGTCAGCTCGTCAAGGCTCATATCCTCGCCTAAATGCCCGCAATAGTAGCCGTTAAGGATAACGGCGGCGGGGTCGGTGCTTTTGATTTCCTCTAACCGGCTCCTGTCCTCCGGGTAGAGCGTATCGTCCATATCAAGATGAAAATATTCCGCGTTCCATGAACGCCCCTGTTTCCAGAACGCCACCCATGCGATACCGTCCCTAAGCTCGTCCTGATAGTCCTTTACGGTGTCCCGTAAACTTGCCATAGTTGAAAAACCTCCTTTCTCTGGGGCAGCGTCATAAGCTGCATTTTTTGGCTGCATAGCCTACTACGGCACACCCGCATTTCTGCCAAAGTTTTTTGAAGATTTTCAGAGGGTGAAGCCCTCCGCAAAAGAGGGTTTGGGAACTTCCCAACAAGCAAAATCCCCGTCCGGCGCGTCAGCGTCGTAACGGGGATTTACGGAAGTGGGTACCCGCTTCCTATGCTTGCTATTCCAGTTTTTAGTTCTTCTGCACTTCGATACGGTAGTTGACGTATTTCCCGCCAGTGTCAGCTAAAACGATAGTCCCGTCGTAGGTCTTGCCTGTTTTCGGGGAATAGAGCTTCTTCACATTCGCCTTGCCGGATTTAAGGAGCGCGGCGGCAATCTTCGCGGAAAAAGCGGTCTTGCGTTCCTCAAAGAAACGGTCGTTCTTCCACATGACAAAGGCACATTCCCTGTTGCTGCAATAGTAGTTTTTCTTCCCCTCATGAACGGGGGAACCGCAACGGGGGCATTTCCCGATAGAGGGCTTTTCCTCTCTGAATAAATCCTTTTTCCCGTCCAGTGCTGCGGCGTGTGTCTGCACAAGCTCCCGCGCCATAGCTTCAATGCCGGACAGAAATTCTCCGGGGTCTGCGGCTCCCTTTGCTATCTGCGTCAGATTGCTTTCCCATTCTGCGGTAAGCTGCGGGGAAGTGAGCATATCCGGCAAGATTGATATAAGGGCGGCTCCGTTCTGTGTGGGGATAAGCTGCTTGCCCTTACGCTCCGCAAAGCCGCCCTTTACCAGTTTTTCAATGACTGCGGCGCGGGTGGCGGGAGTGCCAAGCCCCCGGCGTTCCGCGTCCGGGTCGGTGTCCCCGTTCCCGGCGCGTTCCATAGCAGAGAGAAGCGACGCTTCGCTGTGGGGCTTCGGCGGCGTTGTGGTATGCTCCGTTACTTTTGCGGCGGGTTTTTCAAAGCTCTGTCCCTCGGAAAGCTCCGGCAGCGTCACACCCTCATTTTCCCCGTCCTCCGGGTCGGGTTTGCTTTTCAGCGTCGCCCGGTATCTGCGTTCAATCTCTTTCCAACCGTCCGAAAGTACGGTCTTTCCCCTTGCGGTGAAGTCTGTCCCGGCGCATGAGAAAACCGCCGTAACCGCTTCAAAGATATGTGGCTCGGCGGTAGCAGAGAGCAGACGCGCCCCCGCAAGGGTGAGGATATTCCTCTCGCTTTCCGGCAGCGCGGCAAGTTCTGTCTTTGCAAGCTCCATAGTGGGAATGATTGCGTGGTGGTCTGATACTTTCTTGCTGTCTAATACCTTTGCAATCCCCGGTGTGAAGCCCACGCCCGCCATAAAGGGGAGCTTTTCACAAAGCAGCGTGATAATGCCCGCTGCGGTATCGCCCATGTCGTCGGTGAGGAAGCTGCTGTCCGTCCTCGGATAAGTCAACAGCTGCTTTTCATAAAGGGCTTGTGCAAGGTCAAGGGTCTGCTTCGCGGTGTAGCCGAAAATGCGGTTCGCTTCCCGCTGCAAAGAGGTAAGGTCAAAGAGCTTTGGCGGGGCTGCGGTTTTCTTCTCTCTGGTGAGGGAAACGCATACCGCCTTTCCCGCTTCGCAAGCCCCTTTCAGCGCGTCGGCTTCTGCCTTGTCGGAAATCCTCTCGCTTGCCGCTTCCGCGCCGGATAAGTCAAGACGCACATGGTAATATTTCTCTTTCTGGAAATGGGAGATAGCCGCGTCCCGGTCGGTGAGCATTTTCAAGGTCGGGGTCTGGACGCGCCCCACGTTCAAGGTCTTTCCATACAGGCATGAGAAAAGCCGGGTGGCGTTAATGCCGATAAGCCAGTCAGCCTTTGCGCGGCAGAGGGCAGACGCAAAGAGCGCGTCATATTCCCGCCCGTCTTTGAGGGAAGCAAAGCCCGCCTTGATTGCCCCGTCCTCCATTGAGGAAATCCACAAGCGGCGCATGGGCTTCTTGCAGCCCGCCACTTCGTAGACAAAGCGGAATATCAATTCTCCCTCGCGCCCCGCGTCGCAAGCGTTCACCACTTCCGAAACGTCGGTGCGGTGCATAAGCTCCTTTAAGGTCGCAAACTGCTTCCCCTTGTCCGGGTCAACGGCGTACTGCCATTCCTCCGGCAGAATGGGTAAGCTGTCAAGCTGCCATTTCCTGTACTGCTCCCCGTAGGCGGCGGCTTCCGCAAGCTGTACCAAATGCCCGACGCACCATGAAATGAGGTAGCCGCCGCCCTCGATATATCCGTCCTGTTTTCCCTTAACGCCAAGCGCGGCGGCGATAGTCTGCGCCACGCTCGGCTTTTCTGCAATCACAAGTCTAAGTGCCATGAAAAAATCCTCCTTTCAGCGTTCCGGCGCGGTATGCTTCTTCTCCTGTGCCTGTTTCAGACAATAGCCGATACAGGGGGATTGCGCCTTATAAGGGCAGCGCATACACGCCGGGGATTTTGGAACGGGCGGCGCATTGTCACGCCGCCCGGTGGGTCTTTGTATCATCATTCTTTCTAAAGGGTTCTCGGTGAAAAGCGTCATGCGTCCCTGTCCTCCGCTTCTTCATCTTCGGGAACGTCCAAGCCCTCCCCGTCGTCCGGCTCCGGCTCGTCCTCGTCGTAGTCGTCAAAGTTGAAATCTTCAAGGTCGGTGCCGCCCTTGACGCTCTGCTTCGGCTTCATAAACTTAAAATAGTAGAGTGCGCCCCCGCCGCCAAGAAGTGCCACGACAAGGAAAAGCACAAGCCCGCCCGTATTGCTTTTCTCTTTGGGCTGCTCCGGCGGTTCCTCGGTTTCCGGCTCCGCTTCCTTGCCGCTGCAAGCGGTCATGTTGTCCTTGCAGACGGGGCAGCTCACATTCACTTTCCCGGCCTCGCATTTATCGGTGCAACTGCAAACAGCGGGCGGGGCTGCTGTTTCGGTGCTTCCGTCCTCCATGAGTGCCATAAGGTCGGCTTCGTCCACTTGATTAAGGAAATGTACGGTGTTCTCGCCCTCGTCGTCCCGGTCAATGAGGATATAGAAGTAATTGCCGTTTTTGGTCGTCACTGTGATAAGCTGCTTGTTGCCGCCGAAATCGTCTACAAGGGTCGCGTTCCCGTCCGGGGTAAGGGGTTCTTCCTTTTGGGGTTCCTCATAGACAACGCCGCTGTCGTCGGTGGCGTCCTCGCCCTCCGGGGTCTGTGCAAAGGCGGTGACGGAAAAGCCGCCCGTCAGCATGAGGGCGGCGCAGAGTGCGGTCAAGGTTCTAAGGATTTTCTTATTCATTCTCGGTGTCCTCCATTTCTTCGGTGTCGTGGTCTGCGGGTTCTGCGGGGTAGCCCGGCGCGGATTCCATGCCCGGAATACCGCCGTCTTTCAGCATAGCGGAAAGCTCATGCGGGGAAAGGCGCATGGAGCGCACAAGCTGTACGATTTGCAGATTTTCCGCTTCGGTTTTCTGCGCTTCAAGCCCCCTTAATTTATTCTGGTACTCGGTGATTTTCTCGCGGGTCTTTGCAATCTCCTTGTCGATACGTTCAATCTTATTCATAGCCATAAATCAATTTCTCCTTTCAGATTTTCAGTTTTTAGTTCCAATTCATTAAGCCGTAGCCCTTGATACAGCCATAGTCAACGGGATAGCTCTTTATCTTGCAAGCGTCGCCGGAATTGCCCTCGACGGTATAGACGCGCTCCCCGTCAGTCCCGATAACAAGCCCTACATGGTCTGCGCTCCCGTCCCCGTCCCAGTCGAAAAAGATAGCGTCGCCGGGGGCGATATTCGCATAGCCCCTCGCACCCCATTGCCCGCGTGACTGGAACCACGGTACGCCCTGTGACTGGCACCCGGCAAAGCGCGGCTCCGATAGCCCCGCCTGTCCGTAGCACCACGAAACGAAACAGGCGCACCATTCCACGCGGCTGTTGAAGCCGTACCAGCTCCAATAAGGCCGCCCGCCCACGTTTCCGGC
Source organism: Blautia sp. OF09-25XD (assembly GCF_003482095.1). Lineage (NCBI taxonomy): Bacteria > Bacillati > Bacillota > Clostridia > Lachnospirales > Lachnospiraceae > Blautia > Blautia sp. OF09-25XD. Next base: position 57,443 of record NZ_QUMG01000019.1, on the reverse strand, counting down.
CTGCCGCTTCGCAAGCTCTACAATGGCGGTGTTGCCGGGGCGTGTGCCGTTCACAAGCTGTACGCCGCTTAAATCCTCGGACGCGCCCGTATCGGGAGAACCGCCGCCGAAAATCAGCGGCTTGTTGCCGCTTGTTTCCAGATAGACGCGGTACATTTCAAGCTGCTCCGGCGTAAGAAGTTCCTCCGCAATCTCGGAAACAGGCTTGTTTGTCAGCTTCACGTTGAGAATGTAATAGTTATAGGCAACGTCAACCTCGTATTCGTAGGTTTCCGTAGAGGTTTCTCCCGTTTCCGGGTCGGTGACGGTGCGTGTGCCTGTGCGGGTTTCCGTCCTGTGGCGCACTTCGATTTCTTCCGTCAGCGTCAAAGTGTACTGCATATCAAAGACGCGGTTTATTTCTGCCTGTGCGCTCTGCGGGGTGTAGGTCTGGAAAAGCGCGGTGAGGTAGGACGCTAATTCATGGGGGTTATGCCCGATACTGTCAAGGTCATAGCGGTATTCGTCATAGCCCGGATTGTCGCGCTCGATATTGTCAATCCGCTGCTGAAGCTCGTTTTCCTTTGCGGCGTAATTGTTCTCCGTCGCCACAAGGTCGCTGTCCTCCGACGTGTAGGAAGTCCCGACAATGCCGTTCATCAAGCCGGAGAACATAGAGCCGCAAGAGGAAAGCCCCGCCGAAATCATAATGAATAAGAGCAGCGCGGCAACGGCGATACAAACGCCCGCCGGGTGCCTTGCCACAAACGCCGCCGCTTTCTTTGTTTCCTCGGCTGTTTTCTTCGCTGCCTTGCGGGTGTTCTCTGCGGCTTTCTGTGCCGTTTTTGCGCCGTTTTTCCTTGCCGCCTTTGCATACTGCCGCTTGATTTGCTGCTTCTGCATGAAGCGGGAAAGGGGGTTGCCCCCAATCTGCGGATTGTCATGTAGGCTTTGTGGTACTGGAAATCCACATTCGCCTTGAACGCCGCTTTCTCTGCCTTTGCTGCCGCCCGGTAGGGTTTGAGCTTGTGGCTGCGGTAGCCCTCCTTGACTTTCCGCGCCCCGTACTTTGCGCCGCGTTCTGCCAGTTCTTCGGATTTGTGCGCCCCCTCAACGCCGGAATTGTCCTTTTCAACGGAATGTATTTTGTTGTGGACGAAAATACCCGCTTCCTGTGCGGGGCGGGATAGCGGGTTATTGTGGGGCTTGTTCTTTCCTATGGGCTTTTCCCGTTCCTCAAAGCGTAGGCGGGTCTTGCCTTTCCCGGTGGCTTCGTCAAAGGTGCGCTCCCCCACAAGTTTCTTTTCTTTGGGGATAGCTGCCTTTGCCGCGTCCAGACGGTCGGCTGCTTTGTCCGATTTTCGGATATACTTTTCAAGCTCCGGCGTTGCCCGTTCTTCCTCGGTAAACTGCAAGCGGGAAGTACGGGTGCGGGCTTCGGCTTCTGCCTGTGCTTTCCTCGCCGCCTTTTTGCTCGTCTTTCTGGTATGCGCCCCGTCGATATGCTCCATGACGCGCTCGGCTGCGGCGGTGTCCTGTTCCCGTTCTGCCCCCGGCGCATGGGGAAGCGTCGGCGCGTCGGCTGTGGGCGCGGGAGCTGTGCCGCCCGGTAGGGGCTGCGCTGCCTGTTCCGGCTGCTGCGGGGCGGCTTCCTTTCTGGTAAGGTCAGCGTCCCTTATGCGGTTGCTGATACGCTTCTTCTTGCCTGTGGCGGCGTTTACCTCAACGGCTCCCTCGCGGGTCATTTTCTGCGTGACTTTCTCACGCGCTTTATACTGTTTTATTTTTCTGTCCCTCCAATCCGCGCCTTGCAAGGGCGCAATATTCGGCGTTTATCTCAATGCCTATATAATGCCTGTGAAGCTGCTTTGCGGCTGCCCCCGTCGTGCCGCTGCCGAAAAAGGGGTCAAGCACAACGCCGCCTTTCGGACAGCCCGCCTTGATACAGGTTTCGGCTAACTTCGGCGGGAACGCGGCGAAATGCCCGCCCTTGTAGGGAACGGTATTGATAAGCCACACGTCCCGCCTGTTCCGCATGGTCGGCATGAGGGCTTCGTCGTAGTAGCTGCCGCTCCTTGCCCGGTTAAGCCCCTGTACTTTCCCCTGTCCGGGTACTTCGTCCGCATATTTCTGTCCCGCGCTGCGCCCGGTGCGGTACCGCGCCGCCGTTGTAGGGGCTAACGGCTCGGCTATGGCGGCTGCGTCATAGAAATACTTCTTTGACTTCGTAAGCAGAAAGATATGTTCATAGCAGCGGGTAGGGCGGTCTTTCACGCTCTCCGGCATGGGGTTCTCTTTCTGCCAGATAATATCGCTCCTTAAATACCACCCGTCAGCGCGTAGGGCAAAAGCCAAGAGCCACGGAATACCGATTAAGTCCTTTTGCTTGCAGCCCGCCGCCTGTCTTGCGATTGATACGGCTTGACCGTTCCTCCCTCTGGGGTTCTTCGGGTCTGCATGGTAGCCTTTATTCCCTGTGCCGCAGTAGGTGTCCGCGATATTCAGCCAGAAAGTACCGTCGGTACGCAGTACCCGGCGCACTTCGCGGAAAACTTCGGTAAGCCTGTCAATGTACTGCTCCGGCGTGTCCTCCCGCCCAATCTGTGCGTCAAGCCCGTAATCCCTAAGTGCGTAGTAGGGCGGGCTTGTGACGCAACAGTGTACGCTTTCCTCTGGAAGCTCCCGCAAGGCATAGAGCGCGTCCCGGTTGATAATGGTGTCTATGTTCAGCTCTGTCATGCTTCGCCCACTTCCTCCGGCTTCGTCGTCATTACCCGGTAAAGCTCGGTATCTTTCGGGAAGCGGTCTACAAAGGGCAGCACCACGTTCCCGTAGAAGATAAGCCCCTCGCCCGCTTCGGTGTGGGTGACATACTTCATCTGCTGCGGGGAAATGTTTAACTGCTTCGCAAGGATAGCCCGGTCGCCCGCCGCCTGATTGAGCATGAGGACAAAATCAGAGTTTTCAAAGATATTCTCCACTTCGCGGGAAGCAAGCAAATCTTTGACGTTCTGCGTAATGGCTGTGGGTATGCCGCCCCATTTACGGAAACGCTTCCAAATCTCCACGCTGTACGCGGCGGTCTGTTCCTCTTTCAAGAGAAGATGAAATTCGTCCATGTAGTAGCGGGTGGATTTCCTCTCTGCCCGGTTGATAGTGACGCGGTTCCATACCTGGTCTTGCACAATGAGCATACCTAACTTTTTGAGCTGCTTCCCAAGCTGCTTGATGTCAAAGCAGACAAGGCGGTTTGAAAGCTCTACATTCGTCCTGTGGTTAAAGACGTTAAGGCTCCCGGAAACATACAGCTCCAACGCCGACGCGATACGCGCCGCTTCCGGTTCCGGCTGCTTCAAAAGCTCGTCGTAGAGGTCGCCCAAGATAGGCATTTTCTCCGGGTCGGGGTCTGCAAGGAAAGGACGGTACACGTTCCTAACAGCGCGGTCAATGACGGTCTTATCGACGGGCTGCAAGCCCTCCTTGCCGCCTATGACAAGCTCGCAGAGGGAGAGGATAAAGTCGGATTTCAGCGCAAGCGGGCTGTCGTCCTCGGAATAGTTGAGGTTAATATCCATAGGGTTCACATACTGGGGCTTCCCGTCAATGCCCTTGCCCGTAGGCGACAAGCGTATCACTTGCCCGTCAAGCCGCTGCACAAGGGAAAAATACTCTGCTTCCGGGTCGCAGATGATAATGTCGTCGTCCGTAATGAGGAAAGCGTTTGCCATTTCCCGTTTGGCTGCAAAGGATTTCCCGCTTCCCGGCGTCCCCAAGATTAAGCCGTTGGGGTTTTTTAGCTGCTTGCGGTCGCAGAGTATCATGTTGTTAGACAGGGCATTTAAGCCGTAGTACAACGCCGCGCCTGTCTGAAAAAGCTCCTGTGTGATAAAGGGGATAAAGATAGCTGTGCTTGACGTGGTAAGCCCCCGCTGTATGGGGATAAGGTTCTCCCCAAGCGGTACAGAGGACATAAGCCCCGCTTCCTGTTGGTAGTCAAGGCGGGTGAGGGCGCAGTTGTTCTTCTGTGCAATGCCCGCCGCCGCGAACACGTCATTTTCCAGTTTCCGCTTCGTATCTGCCATGTTCACCACAAGGAACGTCAAAAGGAACATTCTTTCATTCCGGCTCTGCAAGTCCTGTAAGAGGTTCTTCGCTTCGCTGCCGAATGTGGCAAGGTCGGACGGTATAATATCCATGTCATAGCCGCTGCGTACCGCTTTCTTCTGTTCCTCAATTTTCATTTTGTCAAGGTCGGTAATCTTGCGCTTGATTGTCTTTATGGCTTCGGTCTGGTCGATACTGTGGATATGCAGATTGACGATAACGCCCGTTTCCAAGTCCAGTATGTCGGATAAGATACGGTCGTTTAATTCCGGGGCAAGGATTTCAAGGAATGAAACCGCGCCGATTTTGCGCCCCATGCGGAAGTAACGCCCCTCGCCAAAACGGAAAGAGGACGGGGCGATAAAGTCCTTTGTGGAAAGCCCAGACGGGGCAAGCCATGAAAAATCAAAGGCAAACTGCCCGCCTCCGGGTGGAAAATCCCATGCAGCATTTTAAGGCGTTCATAGCCTGTCATGGGGTGGGCAGACACGCCCAAGAGCTTGAAGTTGTTCAGTACGTCCGTTTCGATACGGGCAAGGCGGGATTTCGCCGCGCCCAGACTGTCGGCTTCAATGGCAAAGGTGATATATTTTGCTTTGACAAGCCCGTTGTTGCCTTTTGCAAGCTGGTTTTTGAGCATATCCCGGTATTCGCTGCGGATAGAGTTGAAAGCGTCGTCCTGTGCCGGGATATGGATAGATTTCTCCGCTTCGCCCCGCTGCGTCCCCTGATTGATGAAAGAGAGCTGCACCGAAACGGAAGCGTCAAAGTAGTTGAGGAAGTCGCACCAGTTTTCAAAAATGGCGGTCTTGTCGTCTGCCTGTGCAAGCTGATAGTTAATATCTTCAAAGGCTATGGTCTTTGAGTATTTCCGTTCCGTAACCTTGCAGATACCGTCCGGGTACATCTGGATATAGGGGATTGTCTGCTGCGCGGTGTGCGCTTTCCCGTCGCCCTTTGCCTGTCTGATGATTTCCGCAATCTGTTTCTTTTCGGCGCGGGTGAGCTTGTGGGGCGGGTTAGCCTTTGCAGGCGCGTTTCCCGCCACGCTGTTTCTTCGTGTTTCCTTTTGCAATCGCTGATACCTCCTTTTCAAGTTTTCGCTGCCGTTCAAGGTCAGCATATAGATTTTCAGTCCTGTATGGTCGTTCCTTTGGGGCTATGAATTTCGTCCGTATGATGTTCCTCACCACCACTTCAAGGGGCTGTCCATGCTTCTCATACATGGCAAAGAGGAAACAGGGCAGCATGACCGCAATCATAGCCATAGACGCAAGGCTTGTGCCTGTGCTGTCTTTGAGCAGAAAGAAAAGCGGCAAACCTATAATGAGAGCCGCCGCAAAACATACAATCTGCCGTTTGGTAAGGTTGAACGCTACTTTTGTCTTGACTTTGGATAAGTCTTTGGGTACGGGTACATACGCCAAGTGAAAACCTCCTTTCGTTATGTTTTGTGTTGCTGTAACTTCCCATAGGGGCAATCAAGGCAAAGGTCAATTTCTGCCCTTTGCCCGTCCCTATTCTATGGGGTTTTTCCCGCGTCAAGGTCGGGTAGTATTTTCGCCGCTTTGCTCTGAAAATCTCCACCCTACCCTTGACACGCCGCTAATGCGCGGAGAAAATCGACTTCGCCAGTGCGCCGGATTTGAACAGGGAGAAACAGAGGATAACGGTATAGGCTGCAAGGGAGAATATCGCGCTGTGCAGGTTGTCCGCTATTATCATGTTGTTCACCAATACGGCGTAAATGCCGACGCATATCATTATGAGGAAGCCTTGAAAGCCAAGGGCGAACAGGGATTTTAGGTAGTTGTTTCCTATCTGTCCCCATTCCCGGTTAGTGAATGTTGCAAACGGGATAGGCGATACCGAACAGTAAAGGTAAATCTCTATCATGCGCCCGTAGAGGATAACGGTTATCAGTACGGACATTATCTTCATGCACAAGCTCACAAGGCTTGTTTCCATGACAAGTAAGAGCAGTTCGGGGATTTCCATAGCGTCAAGCCCGCTCTGCATGGAAGCAAGGGCGGCGGCAACATCAATATTTGTGCTGCCGCCGATTACCCCCGCCGCGCCGGAAACAACGTGCTGCGCCATATCGAACACCGCCATAGTGATGTCAAAGGTATGCGTCACAAGGTAGACTGCGACGTAAGCCTTGAATACCCACTTGAAGAACATGGAAGTGTCAACGTCGTGCATATTGTTCTTTTCCGTTACCATGCTGATAAGCTCATAGCATAGGACGTAGGTAATGACAAGCCCCGCAATGGGTACGATTACATTCTCCGATAGTGTGCGTATCATGGAGAAGATACCCGCGTTCCACCTTGCGGGGTCTGCCCTACCTCTGCGGCGATAGTGCCGACTTTCTCGTTCACGTCCCCGAACATAGTTGACAGATTACCGTTTATGGCTCCTATGAGGATTTCCTTTATCCATTCGTTAATCGCGTCAAGTATGCTCTGCATAAGCCTTTACCCGCGCTTCTTAACCGAACAGGCCGGAAAGCAGCGGTACAAGGGTCATGCCGATAAGGGCAACGCCGCCGCCCGCCATGAGCTGTTTTATCCCCAATTAGGTGTAAAAACTCTGCTCGATGGCGGGCGGCGGCGTACAAAAAATCTATATGGTGTTTTTAAGAGAACCGTCCCGGCGGGACAGGTCAGGCAGTGACCTGTTCCACCTCCGGGATGGGTTTGAGATTAAAATGAATTTCGATAGAAATGTGTCTTGTTTTATCTTCGTCAATGCGCTCATGCACGACGATTTCTTTGATTAAGCGGTTGAGGGTGGCTGCGTCCAACTCTGTGATGTTGGCATATTCCTGAATGGCTTCCACCCATTGTTTTGCGTCATTGGCAAGCTGGACTTCATCGGACAGCCGCTTTCTGCCCTCGGACACTTTTGTTTTAAGTTCCGTCTGCTCGGTCTGTGTCTTTTCCAGCATGGTGTTGAAGTTCTGCTCACTGATACGCCCTGCAATCATATCTTCATAAAGCCGCATTACCATTTTGTCCAGAACCTCAATCCGTTCCTCGTCCCTTGTAAGGGAGCGTTCCATTGCTTCCCGCTGTTCCCGCTGCTCGGCTTCACAGGTATTGGTCAGGCGGTCAGCAACCGCTTTCCCGTCCATCAGGGCAGCTCTGGCACATTCCCGGATTTTCCGCAGCACATGACTGTAAAGGGTGTCATAATCAATCCGGTGCTGGGTGCAGTGGTTCTTTCCAAAGGCATTGTAGGTCTTGCAGGAGTAAATCTGCTGGGGATGTTTTGCGTTTGTGTAGCGTACCGTCAGAGACTTCCCACACTCGCCGCATTTTATCAGTCCGGCAAACAGGCTGATTTCATTGGTCTGCCCCGGACGCTGGCGGGATTTCAGCTTGTTCTGCACAATGTCAAAGCTCATGCGGTCAATCAGCGGTTCATGCTGTCCTTCCACTACAATCCAGTCCTCCGGCTTCTTTTCCCCAATCGTGCCGATTTTGAAACGGTAGTCCTTTTTCTGGGAAGCAATCGCCCCAGTGTAAACGGGATTCATCAAAAGGTCTTTGATAACGGAAAAGTCCCACATATACCGCCCGTTTTCCGGGTCTTTCTTTTCCCATTTGGTGCGGGTATTGCGAAGCCCCCGTTCCCGGTTCCACCATGTGGGGCAGGGGATTTTTTCTTCCTCCAGCCGTCTGCGGATATAGTTCGGACCATGACCGTTTAGGGCATATCCGAAAATCAGCCGCACAATCGGGGCGGTTTCCTCGTCAATGAGCAGATGGTTTTTGTCCTCCGGGTCTTTCCGATACCCAAACGGGGCAAGACACCCGGTAAACTGTCCTTTCTGCGCTTTCAGAAGATAAGAGGAATGGACTTTCTTGGAAATATCCTTGCTGTACATCTCGTTCAGGATATTCTTGAACGGGGCGATGTCGTTGTTATCCCGCAGGGTGTCGATACCGTCATTCATGGCGATATAGCGGACACCGTTTCTTGGGAAAAAGTCCTCAATCAAATGCCCTGTTTGCAAATAGTTACGCCCCAGTCGGCTGAGGTCTTTCGTGATGACAAGGTTGATTTGCCTGCGCTCAATGGCTCTCAACATTCTCTGTAAATCAGGACGCTCCATATTAAGACCTGTGAAGCCATCGTCCTGATAGACTGCCACAACCTCCCATCCCTGCTTTTCGCAGTATTTTTCCAGCATATCACGCTGGTTTGCGATACTGGCACTTTCGCCTTGCAGGTCATCGTCCTTTGACAGCCTGCAATAGACCGCCGCACGATAGCCCCCGGCAAGTGCTGAACCGATTGTTCTGTATTCCATTTCGTTCATCATAGCCATTTACCCACACAATCCAGACGGTATCTGGCTCTGTTGAACCTCATCTTCATTATACTTCAAATCTTTCTTTTTAGCAAGATATTCTTTTGTATTTGTTTTGCCGTATTTCTGGGAAATCAGGCTGACGAACACATCGGTGGCGTCCAGTTCCCCGTCAAATACGGTTGTCACTTCAATCTTGGTCTTATTTTTCGCCATAGGCAGTTATCCTCCATACATGAAAATAGCCAGACAGAGAACGGTCGGCAACGAAGTCCGGCAACGGGCTTCAAAAGACCTTGCAAACAATCTCAATCTGGCGTTGATTACTATTTATACTTTTCTTTTATTTTTCTGTTGTTTTGGTTGTCAGAGAGGGAAAAAGCCCGGAAATAAGGGATTTTCCCCGGCAACCGGCTCGGCAACGGGATAGCAACGAAGTCGGCAACGGGCTGTCATTTTCAGAATGGAAGCTCCATCTGCTCTGTGACCTCCACAAAACCGTCCATAGATTTTTCGGGCGGGTTGTCGGTGTCCGTTGCCGGGATTTCACGCTCCCAGCCCTTTTGTCTGCCGTATTCCGCAAACATCCTCGGATTGGAAAAGTAGTTCCACCCGGTAATGCACTGGTTCATTATCTCGTTGATTTCCCGGATTTCCCATTGCTTCGGCTCATCAAAGGTAAGTGTCAAATAAAACAGTGTATAGAAAAATAACCGTCAGCCTTTTATACTAAAAGGTCAACGGTTATCGACAGAATTCTTTTACAAGAGGATTCCAAGGCAGATAATCATCCAGATATTCAGGATGTTCAAGAAAAGCACTCCCCGGCATGTCGGACAGGATATATTTTATATATTTCATCGGGGCAAGCCCATTCGCTTTCGCTGTCTCTACCAGTGTATAGATTCCTGCACTGGCTTCCGCCCCTTTCGGACTGCCGGAGAACAGCCAGTTCTTTCTGCCGATCACAAAGGGACGGATACAGTTTTCCGCAAGCGAATTACTGATGGAACAATTCCCGTCTTCCAGATAATTCCAAAAACCTTCACGGTTATTTAAGGCGTAATGAAAAGCTTTTGAAAGTTTGGATTTCGGCAGCTCTCCGATGGCACTTTTTTCTGCCCATGACCAAAAAGCCTCGAGAAGCGGTTTCTCGCGGATAAGACGTTCTTTTTTCTTCTGATCAGGAGGGAGCGCCTCCAACTCTGACTCTATGTTAAAGAGTTGATTCAGACGGAGGATTGCTTCCGCAGGTTTTGATGCTTCCGAATTATGGATGTCTTTTGGGAGCGCATCCACGAAAGCCCGGCGCAGATGCGTATAGCAAAGACATCTTTTTACTCCTGAAACTGCATTGTATCCGGAGTAAGCGTCTGTATGGATATAACCTTCATATTCCCTCAGAAACGCTTCCGGATATTTCCCGCTTCGTCCCGGCTGGTACTCGAAGTAGCGGATGGGATTTACAGCATCTCTGATGCTGCAGTAAACCCACATATAGGAATCGGACGTATTTTTCCGTCCCGGTTCTTTCAGCACCTGTACATGTGTTTCATCGATATGAAGGTATCTCTGTTTCAGAAGTTCCAGCTTCAGACGGTGGACGATGTGTACAAGCCAGTCCCGATAGACAACCAGAAGCCAGTTTGACATAGTCGCTCTGCTTAAACGTAATCCCAAAGCCTCCCATTCTTTTTCCTGTCTGTACAGCGGGATGCTTAATTCAAACTTCTGGTGGATGAGCCAGGTGATGGTAGATGCAGATGCCAGAGAATGCAGGACGGGAGGATATGGCACCGGAGCCTTCTCCATATAAGGAGTTCCGTTTTTCCGGCACGACCTGCATTCATACGTTTCCCGGTAATGGTCAATCACCTTGAGTTTTGCAGGGATAAACTGTACTTCCGTGCGGACGAATTCTTCCCCTACTTTCACCATCGTACTCCCGCAGTTATCGCATATCTGTTCCCTTTCATCTATGGTATGGAGTACTTTGCTGTGAGGGAGATTTTTTACCAGTTCTTCCCGCTGACCGGTGTACTTCCTTTTACGTAGGTGCTTCTCTATCTCAACAAGCTCCGGTTCGTGTGCATCAGGATCCGCACAGGTTTCGATTTCATTAAAAAGAGACATCTGCCCCTCGATTTCGAGAGTAGATGTCTTCTCGGATTTTGTTCCATAAAGTTTACGGGTCAGGAAATCAACCTGCTCTTTCAGGAGCCGGACCTGCTGTTCCAGTTCTTTGATATGATTTTTATACTCCTGTTCCGTAGCTGACATAACCTGAAAACCCTTTCGCTTCGATAGGATTATTATACCATAGAATCGTCAGATTTCCCAGCATTTCTAAGGATTTTCAGTATTTTCAGACTTATGCGGGAGCCATTTCTGAACCGCCTTTGGCTGCTCCGGGTTCAAACCTTCCAGAAGCCAGCGCAGCTGCTGATCAGAAATCTGTTTTGCTTCTTCGCCGGTCCGCGGCCATTGGAGACGTCCGTTTTCGTACCGTTTGTATAAAAGGCAGAAACCGTCTCCCTCGTAATGGACTGCTTTGATCCGGTCAGCCCTCTTTCCACAGAACAGGAATAAGGAATTGCTGTAAGGATCCAGTTTGAAGTTGTACTGGATGATATCCAGCAAGCCATTGAGCTGCTTCCTCATATCGGTGTAGCCGCATCGGATATAGATTTTCTCCACCTGGGAAAGCTCTCCTAACATGACTGCACGGCTTTCAGAATGTTTTCCAGCATCTGGGCAGATGTGCCTTCATAAAGTTCCACTGTTATGGATCCGATATGAAGTATGGCTGCAGGAGTGGAACGGGAAATGTTTCTGTCCGGAAGTGAAAGCTCCGCAAACTCAGCCGGGGATTCCGTTAAAGCAGTTGACTGTTGGTCTGTACACATGTGGATGCCGTTTTTCTTGCGGGGCAGTTCTTCCAAGGCAAGCTTTCGAATTTTGGAAAGCCAGTAATAATAACTTTTCAAAGAGATATCGTGTTGTTCACACCAGATCTGATTTGTCAGTCCGGAGGCCCTGCATTGCCGTATTACATCCAGCCAGTATTGAAGTTTCACCTGTTTGTCTGGAGTCAAAGAAGAAAGATCCATAAGCCTGCTCCTTAGATTAGATTTAGAGTTTTTAGAGTCAACTCCCAAAACTCTAATCAATAGTTTACATGCAACAGCCAGAAATTTCGATACACCCTCTTATTGGACGCTTACCATCAAAGGTGTGGTTTAAGGCTTCCTTGTAGAGCTGCTTGGAGCAGACCGTTTCCCCGGTGTACTTATCAAGGTAAGCCTGTATCATCCCGGCTTTGGTGTCCTCCGGCATAAAATCCCGCTGGTGTTCTTTGAGATACCGCTGCATGGCTGGGCTGAATGACAGCTTGAACATGCCGCTTCGGTAAATCTCCATTGCTTCCGCCCACATCTGGCTGATATAGGCTCTGGAAGCGGCTTCGTCCTCCAAAATGTGAACCTCGGCTTGCTCCGGGTACACCATGACCGGGATAAATCGGCGGTTGCCGGAACGGTCAAGGGGGAGAAAGTCAAGGGCGTTGGAAGTGCCGCCGAACACGCATTGACGGGGGCGGTCTGCCGGGTGAGTTTCATAGGGAATTTTGTAAACCTCTTTCTGGCGGCTTAGAAAGGACTTGATTTCCTCAATGCTCTTGGCATTGGCGGTTGCCATCATTTCCGACATTTCAATTATCCAGTGACCTTGCAGCTTGCGGTACACGTTATCATCGTCCAGCTTCCGCAAATCATCGGAAAACCACTCGTCCCGGACTGCCAGCAGCCGGAAGAAGGTGGATTTGCCAGCCCCCTGACCGCCTACCAGACACAGCATGATTTCAAACTTGCTTCCGGGCTTAAATGCCCTTGTAATCGCCCCCAGCATGAACAGCTTCAAGGCTTCATAGGTGTAATCGTCCACATCAGCTCCCAGAAAGTGCCGCAGACAGAAGCGGATGCGCTCAGTCCCGTCCCATGCAAGGCTGTTCAGAAAATCCCGGATGGTGGTACTTATTCTCATTCGCCACAATCCCGATGGCGGTTTCAATCTTTTTCTCACTGGTAAGCCCGTAGGTTTCCTCCAGATAGAGAAGCAGATACTTCATGTCCGTATCGGTCAGGGCTGTGCTTTCTCTGTGAAAACCGATGGGCTTTATGATGTCCTTGCGGTCGGTCAGGATGTTGTAGGCGATTGCCCCGGCAAGCACAGGGTCACGCTGGAATACGGTCAGGCAGTTCCGTATGCTCTGGCGGACGCCGCCTTTCTCGGTGGTTTCCAGAGTTGCCTTTACTTCCTCAACGCTCTGGGGCGGCTGCATGGCGTTCATGGTGTTTTTTAGTTCTTGCTGCGTCTGCGGCTGCAAGCTCTGCCATTCGCTGTTCAAGCTGTATCACATCCTTTCCGTAGTCCATAATCAAAACCGCTTTTTCCTCTGTCTCCCCGAACAGCAGCACATCCAGCAGATATTCCACATGGGCTTGCTTCTGCAAGGCTTCCACGAACCGGGGATGAAACGCTTCCTCCGGGGAGTGCGGGGCATAGTCGGTTTTCCATACCCGTAAGAGGTGTAGATAATCGGCAAGGACACGGAAGCAATGTGCCTTTGCTTCCCGGAACTGTTCTTCCGGGGATTTCTGCCGGGGCTTGGGCTTCCTTGCCCTGCCCGGTGGCTTCCAGTCCTCATAGGCAAGCCCGAAGTCACTCGCCAACTGTGCGGCGGCTTCCTTTTTCCCCAGCCCGTACAGGGCAGCTACAAAATCAATCACATCCCCATCTGCACCACATCCGAAGCAGTGGAAACGCTTGTCCAGCTTCATGCTGGGGGTCTTATCGTTGTGGAACGGGCAGCAAGCCATCCCGTTTCTGTTTACCCGGATTCCGTAATGCTCCGCAGCCTGTCTTGTCGTAACGGACTGCTTCACAGCTTCAAATACATTCAAATCAATTCCTCCTTGTAAAAAAGAAAAGGCACTTATCATTCTCAATCTGAAAATGGCAAGTGCCTGTTAAAGTTCCATATCCTGTTGTTTGTGTTTCGTCTGCGCCGGGGCGTTTTTCTGTGCTTTCTTCTCGTCAGCCTTATCCTGCAAGACTTCTTTGAGGGGCTGCTTCTTGGGCGGCTCTTTGCTTTCCTCTGTGCCGGGTGTGGCTTTCCGTACCCAGTAGCGGATGTCCCGCAGCTTCTTCAAATCTTCCTGCACCTCGGTCAACGGTACTTTCAAGTCTGCGATTTCGCCCACAAGCTTCGCCTGTTCCTGCAAAAGCTCCTTTTTCGTGCTGTCCTTATCATCCGGGTGCTTGGCAAGGTAGGCACTGGCTTTCTCAAACCGGGCAACCTCCGGGTGTTCCAGCTTGAATTTTTCCTTAGTTTTCTTGAAAAATATCTTCTGGTATTTCTCATAAACGGGCTTACATTCCTTACAGTCCGTCCGGGCGGCAAGGATAGCGTCAATCACGTTGCTGCGGGTTTCCTTTGGCTTCATCTGCTTTCGGTAGTCGGCGGCAGATTTCCCGGACGTTTCTATAAAGTTTTCCAAATCCTCCACGGTGGAAAGTCCCTTTCTCTGAAGATAGGACAGGGCTTCGCTGACTGCCTTTAAGTCTTTGGAAGTTCCACGGTTTTGTCCCGCCCGTGTCCAGTCGCTCCGTTCTGCCTTTCGTACCTCCATGTACTTCATCAACAGATTGGGAAGAAATACCGCTTCCTCCGCAGCTTTTTCCGCAAGCAGTTCTTTTCGTTTTTCACTAAGCTCGATAATCCAGCCTTTGAGATTTTTAATAAGCTGCCGGATAGACTTCATCAGGCTGTTGGCGGCTTTGATTTCCCGGTTCAGATTTCCGATGTTGGTCTGAATCCCTCGCTTTTCCATCTGCCGGACAGCAGCACCCTCATGGACGGTAGGGATAATATCAAGCCCCTGTCTTTCATAAGAACGGAGATCCACCCGCTCCGGGCGGTTGTTGGCTTCCAGATAGCGGTTCTGGATGATCTCCCATTCATGCCGCCAGATTTCACAATACTTGCGGTCGTTCCAGTCAACCGTATCTTCCTTGTGACTTTTCCATCTGCCGGACGGAAGTTTTATCCGTTCCCCGTTCTCGTCAAGGTCATAAACCTTGCGGCTCTTGGGAAGCCATTTCCCATGTTCATCCATTGCCCGCATAGTCAGCATGACATGAGCGTGAGGGTTTCCGTCCCCTTTGTCATGGATGGCAAAATCCACGCACATTCCTTTGGAAACAAACTGCTGATTGCAGAAATCCCGGACAAGGGCGGCGTACTGGTCGGGCGGTATCTCTCTGGGGATGGTAAGCACCCACCGCCTTGCAAGCTGGGAATTCCATTGCTTCTCCACCGCTTCGGCGGCGTTCCATAAAGTATTGCGGTCTGCATACGACCGTGGGGCATTTGCCGGAAGCAAGATTTCATTGTGGACAATACCACGCTTTTCCGGGTAGTGCTTCACTTGCTGGTCGTATTCACAGAACAGCTTTTCGCCGCTTTGGTAAGCAGCGGCGGCAACCGCAGACTGTCGCTGGCTGCGCTGAACAATCGTGATTTCGTTGTGTGGGCAGGGCATTTCGTGTCCCTCCTTTCGGTAATTGGTGGATGGGGTGGCGTTTTACCACCTCATTTGGGGCAGAAAAAAAGCAGGAGACCTTTTCAGATTTCCTGCTCGGTGGTGCCGCCGGTGGGCGGCTGGTATTCAGTTTTGAAAGTTCGGGTCAGGGTGGCCCGATGATGAAATAAAATATCTGCATGAAGATTATTCAACTTCTTTTAGTAATTCTTCAACAGAAATACCGTAAAGTTTTGCAAGTGCAAAAAGATTTGATGTGGAAGGGTCGGATGTTCCCGTTTCCCTTAATTAAAGATATTGTTGGGTAAAAAAGAAAGGTCAGTCGATTTTGCCGATGAAGCGGTAGTAGATTTCTACTTCCTGCTCACGACTTCCGTCCTCGCCCTTGACAGCTTCGTGGACGGTTATTTTTTCAATTAGAGTGTTCAGAAGTTCGGCGGTCAGCTCCACAGGGTTGACATACTGTTTCATTAGGGCAATCCACTTTTCAGCATCCGCTGCGGTCTGTACGGCGGCTTCCATCGTTTCGTGAAGCTGTCTTATTTTTGTTTCAAGTTCCTTTTGCTCGTTCTGGTACTTCTCGGACAGCATATTGAAGTTATACTCGGTTATGCGTCCGGCAGACCAGTCCTCATACATTTTAGCAAACAGCCCGTCAACCTCGGCTTTACGCTTCTCTGCCTTTTTCAGCTCCGCAGCCTGCTTTTTCTTCGCAGAGTTTCTTTCCCTGTCGCTGGCATTGAGCAGCCGTTTCAGCAGCTTGTCCTCGTCTTTCTGTACCATCATAGACCAGTATTGCAGTCTTGCAAGCACATAGGCATACAGTACATCATAGCGGATATAGTGCATGGAACACTGGCGTAATCCCTGTCCGTACTTACTGCAATGGTAGTGTGCATAGGGATTTTTGTTCTGGCTGTTTACACCATAAGCCAATGACCATCCGCAGTCCGCACATTTTACCAGCCCGGAAAATATCTGCGTTGTGCCATTCTTCTGTCGTCTGCGTCTGCTTGCAATCAGCTCCTGAACTTTTTGGAACACTTCTTCGGAAATGATGGCTTCGTGGGTATTTTCCACACGATACCATTCTTCCTGCGGCTTCCGCACCTTTTTCTTGTTCTTGAATGAAATGTTGCTCTGCTTGTTGTGAACGCTGTGACCGATGTAGGTTTCCTCTTTCAAAATGCTCTTGACCTGTGCTATCGTCCACGCATAGGCTTTTTCTGCGGGCGCACCGGCGTAGATATTGGCGAAAGTCCCATATCTTTCATAGTTCAGCCAGCCGGGGGTAGGTACTTTTTCTTCCACCAGAATCCGTGTAATGCTGGCGGCACCCCTCCCGTGTACGGCAAGGTCAAAAATCTTCTCTACAATCCAGCGTGTTTCCGGGTCGATCAGAAGATGACCTTTTTTGTCCGGGTCTTTTACATAGCCCAGCGGTGCATAGGCTCCATAGTGTGCGCCATTGGCAAATCTTGTGTGCATGGCAGCCTTGACCTTTTTGCTGGTCTGTCGGGCGTGCATTTCATTCAGGATGTTTAAGAACGGGGCAAGCTCGCTTTCTCCGTTGATGGTGTCCACATTGTCATTGATGGCAATGTAGCGTACTCCCTTGCTGGGGAAATAGATTTCCGTGTACTGACCGGTCAGGATATAGTTTCTTCCCAGACGGGATAAATCCTTTGTGACAACGCAGTTGATTTTCCCGTCCTCGATGTCATCAATCATCCTTTGGAAACTTGGACGCTCGAAATTTGTCCCGCTCCATCCATCGTCAATGTACTCGTCTACAACGGTCAGCCCATGCTCTGCGGCATACTGCCTAAGCATCATGCGCTGGGTCTGGATACTGCCGCTTTCCCCCTGTAATTCATCGTCACGGCTCAATCTCAAATATAGTGCAGTGTTATAAATCGTTGTATTGTATGGTTGTTTCACGGTTAAAAATCCTCCTTCTAAAAGAAACAACCCACGCTTATACAATACTCGCTGGTACAAGTATATCATAAGCGTGGGCTGATTGACAGTCGTTATTCCGTATTTTTTCAGGAAGCGGCGGCAGCGTGCTGGATCACATCTTCCAGCAGACTGTCAAGCGGCTTCCCATCCTGTGCGAAATGCTCCGATACTTTGATACGGACTTTCCCCATGACAAAATACTGGGTGCCGTCTTTTTCGGTAAGCAGGGTGCCGCTGTTTTTGTTATTGCTCTCGTTTTTGCTTTTTGCCATAGGCAGTTACCTCCATAAATGAAATATGCCCGACAAGGGAATGTCAGGCAGGTGTACAGCCGCAGACTGTCTCCATGTCAACCAAACTGTGTCAACCGGCAGAAAAGACTTTGAAAACAATCCATAGGCGCTCTATGATTACTTTTTACTTTTTCTTTGATTTCTTGGTTGACATGGTTGACAAAGGAGAGAAATGCCCCAAATATCAGGCTTTTCCCCGTCAACCGGCTGTCAACCGAAGCGTTAACCAAACTGTCAACCGGTGGCTTTTCAGAATGGCAGTTCCATTTGCCGGGCTTCTTCTTCCGTGATTTCCTGAAAACCGTCCCCCTCCGGCGGGTCTTGGTTGACACGCTCCCAGCCTTTTTGAGAACCGTATTTCTTATACCGCTTCGGGCTTTTGTAGGCTGCCCAGCCCTGTATGATGCCGCCCGCAATGCCGGTATTCATAATCTCGCAGATTGCCCGTGTCTCCCAGTCTGCCGGGGAATTTAAGTTCCCCAGCGCTTCCTCATAAAGCTGCTTGGAACATACCCTGTCGCCGGTGTAGTCCTCCAAATAGGCGTAGATCATGCCAGCCTGTGTGTCCTCCTGCATGAAGTCCTGCTGATGGGCGTTCAGGTATCGGTTCATTTCCATGCTGAATGACAGCTTATACTTCCCACTGCGGTAAACCGTCATGGCTTCCGCCCACATCTGTTCGATATACGCCCTCGCCGCCGCTTCATCGTCCAGTATGTGAACCTCCGCCCGTTCCGGGTACACCGTCACGGGGAGAAAGCGCCGGTTGCCGGTGCGGTCACGGGGTAAAAAGTCCTGCCGGTTGGTCGTCCCTCCAAATACACATTGCCGCAGCCGGTCTGCCGGATGTGTCTCATACGGCACTTTGTAGGTTTCTTTCTGGCGGCTTAAGAATGACTTGATTTCCTCAATACTCTTGGCGTTGGCTGTGGCGATCATCTCCGACATCTCGATAATCCAATGCCCTTGAAGCTTGCGGTACACATTTTCATCGTCCAGCTTCTTCAAATCGTCTGAAAACCATTCGTCCCTGCCTGCCAGCAGCCGGAAAAAGGTAGATTTCCCGGCTCCCTGACCACCAACCAGACAGAGCATGACCTCAAACTTGCTCCCCGGTCTGAATACCCGCCGGATGGCTCCCATCAGGAACAGTTTCAAGGCTTCATAAGTGTATTCGTCCGTATCGGCTCCCAGAAAGTGATGCAGGGCATAACGGATGCGCTCTGTGCCGTCCCATTGCAGGTTGTTCAGGTAATCCCTGACCGGATGGTAGCGGTTTTCATTGGCAACAATCTTGATGGCGCTCTGCACCTTTTTCTCGCTGATAAGCCCGTAATTTTCTTCCAGATACAAAAGCAGGTAGTTCATGTCCATGTCGGTCAGCGTGGTACTGGTGCGCTCCCAGCCTAGCGGCTTCACAATGTCAATCTGCTCCGTCAAAAGGTTCAGACGCAGCGCCCCACGAAACAGCGGGTCACGCTGGAACACCGTCAGGCAGTTTCGGATGCTGTTCTTCACGCCGCCTTTCTGCGTCCCCTCTAATGTCTCCCGGATTTCTTCCGGTGTCTGCGCCGGTTCCATTGTGTCCATCGTCCTTTTGACCGCTTCCTGCGTTTCCGGCGGCAAGCTCTGAAATTCGCTGTTCAAGCCGCAGCACCTCCTTTCCCTGTGCGGCGATCAATTCCGCTTTTTCTTCTATTTCTCCGTATAACAAAATATCCAAAAGGTATTCTGTGTAGCTTATCCTCTGCAACGCTTCCACAAAAAGAGGATGCCAGATGGCATCCTGCGGCTGTGGGGCGTATGCTGTTTTCCAATGCTCCAGCAGGCGCTGATAATCGCATAGCACCCGGAAACAATACCGTTCCGTTTCCTGAAATCTCTGCTCCGCTGATTTTTGCCGGGGCTGTGACCTGTTGTGACGCTTCCTATCTGGCGGCGCATTGCCGGATTTCTCATAGGAAACGCCGAAGTCCTCCGCAAGCCTGACCGCAGCTTCCCGTTTCCCCAATCCATGCAGCAAAGCGGCAAAGTCGATCACATCCCCGGAAGCCCCGCAGCCGAAGCAGTAAAAGCGGCTGTCCACTTTCATGCTGGGCGTGCGGTCATTGTGGAATGGACAGCAGACCATGCCGTTTCTCCCCACCCGGATTCCATAGAATGAAGCAGCCTGCCGTGTGGTAACAGACTGTTTCACCGCTTCAAATACATTCAAATGCTCCCTCCGTAAAAATACCGGTAGCGGTAAAGCTGCCGGTTATATCATAGCTCCATCTCATGTTTCTTTCTCTGTACTTCCTGTGGCTGCTCCCTCCGGCGCAGTGCGGTATCTACGGCGTTCTGCACCTGCCGCAGCCGTATGACTTCCTCCCGGAGTGGCTTGTGCTGCGGAGACAGTTCGGCATACTCTGTTTTTAACTGTGCGTATTCCTGTTTCCATGCTTTCAGGGCAATGGGTTTTCCGTCCAGTTTTTCTTTCAGAATACGGCGGGCGGCATAAAACAGCCGTAACTCCGCATCGTGGGATGTTTCAAATTTCTCCCTCTGTTTCTTAAACTTGATATTGTTCAATTCCGTATGGACAGGTTTTAGCCGCTGGTAATTCTCGCCCTCCCGTATCAATTCCTGCAATTCCTTTATCCTGGCAGATTTCTTTTTCATGGAGCCGCTTAATGCTTCAAATTCTTCACTGACAGAGGAAAGACGCTCCTGCAAATCCTCTAATGTGAGCAGCTTGTTTTCCGTCAGATAATTGACGGCTTCGGCAAACTGCTTTAAGTTTCCGGTTCTGGCTTTATTGCTCCATGCCCCTGCGTTGCGCTGGTTGTAATAAGCGATCAGCAGGTCGGCAAGGTTCGGTGTCTGTGGTTTGGAAAGTTCTTCTTTTACCTCTGCCATCCAGACAAACAGGGCTTTGATCTTCTTCCTCACATCCTGCATGAGCCGGTTGGTGGCTTTAATCCAGCGGTTCAGTTCCCCTTTCTCGGTGCGGATGCCCTTTGCTTCCATCTGCCGGACATTAGCTCCCTCGTGGACAGTAGGTATCAGGTCAAGCCCCTGCCGCACATAGGAACGGTGGTCGATACGCACATCCAGTCCTTTTTCCTCAAATTTTGTATTAACGGCAGCCGCCCACTGCTCCCGCCAGTGTTCCAGTGTTTCCGGCTCGTGCCAGTCTGTTGTGTGGACAGCATTAAACATATAATCGCCATTTTTATCCCGGATTCGGTTTCCATCTTCATCAAGAAGATATTCCCGCCGCTGTTTTTGTCCCCATGTGCCATCCGGGTTCAAAGGGCGCATTGTTGTCATCACATGGAAATGCGGGTTTGGGATACCGCCGTCCTCTTTCTCCGGACTGTGAAAAGCAAGATCGGCAATCATGCCTTTTGCCACAAACTGCTCCTGCACGAACTTCCTCGCCAGCTCCATGTTTTCTTCCAGCGTCAATTCATTCTGCATGGCAATATCAAATGAATAGGCAAGCTGTGCTTTTGGATGTTTCTCGCAGTTCTCCACAGCATTCCAGAGGGTCGCCCGGTCAAGATATATTTCCGGCGCATGGGGCGGCAGCATGATTTCCGAAGCGATCACGCCGCCCTTTTTGGTGTAGTCGCTGACTTCTCCATAGTAGCTGCTGTAAAGACGCTCCCCGGCTCGGTAGGCTGCGCTGGCAATGGCGCTCTGACCGGCGCTGCGCTTTATCTGTGCGATTGAAAAATGATAAAGTGCTATCCTT
The DNA here is from genome assembly GCF_003482095.1 of Blautia sp. OF09-25XD. NCBI lineage: Bacteria > Bacillati > Bacillota > Clostridia > Lachnospirales > Lachnospiraceae > Blautia > Blautia sp. OF09-25XD. Next base: position 36,443 of record NZ_QUMG01000019.1, on the reverse strand, counting down.
AGTCACCGCCTTTCTCCTGCCCGGAAATACGGGCGTGGTTTTCTGCGGCAGACCGGATGAAAGGCTCCGCCTGCGGCAGATTCAAAATGCTTTCCATGAGGAATAAAATTCCGTTTCGGTCAGCTCCTTTGTCTGTGGCACAATGCTCTCAACGGCTGCCCCACGGGTAATCAGCCGGTGCGTCCTCTGTTTCCGGGAACCGCTTTCCAGATACGCCTGCCGGTTTTTCAAACGCTGCATTTTCCGTTTTTCCCGTTCCAGCAGGACAGTGGTTTTTTCATATTCCTGCTTTAACTGTTCCAAAGATTTTTCCATGTTCTCACATCCTTTGCTTATAAGATAAAGAAAGACCATCCGCAGACAGTCTGTGTCAGTGCTTCTATAAAGCCCGATGAAAAGGGAAAACCACAGAGCGGATTTCTCTTTGCGGCGGGTACACAGGGGATAGCCGCTTTAGCGGCGCAAGGGGGTGTAGCCACCTTGTCGGAGCAAAGCGAACGCAGACCTCGGATTGCTGATTTTATCAGCGGCAGAGGTAGCTCCGCAGGACGCACGATACATGGTCTTTAGACTATGTATAGAAGTGCGCCCTTAGTTCCTAAGGGATTTTGCCGTTTCCGGCAGTCTTGTCCTTTTTCTTGGAACGCTTGGAAAGATACTTCGGGCAGTCAACCACAACCGCCCGGAAGCTCTGTTTACATTCGTGCTGGCATTTCCGGCACAGTTCGTTGTAAGTGATACGGCTGCGGTCATTTAAGAAGAAAGACCATTCCAGCCGTCGCTTGTTGCTCATTCTTGCCATAACCGGCTCCTTTCTCCGTTTCTATCTGATGTACGCAGATAGGCTGTTTTGGTGTAGCGTCTCGGTATCATTTTTAAGGTTTTTCCCTCTGTATGCCCCTTTGGAAAGTGCGGCAGTATTGCAGTCAGGGAATGATACCTCACGCTTATTTGTCACTTCCCGGTACGGTTTCGGAGCCTTTTGCCATCCATTCAAAGAAAGCAATCTTGCTGACCTTGATAAGCCTGCCCCTGCGGAACGCCGGAAAGCCGGGGGTGTGTACCAGCTCATAGGCGCTCGCTCTTGAAATTCCCATAATCCGCTGGATGTCCGCCACATCCAGAACCAGCGGTAAATCCTCGTAGCTGTTCAATCTCTTTTTATCGTTCATTCTGTTCCTCCCATAAATCAAATAGGTTAAAATGCTTCCTGTTGCCGTTCTCCCCAAAATCCGTTTTCCTGCCCCATTCCTGCGGTGTTTCCCTGCATTGGTGCGCCGGATGCGTCACTTCTCCTGCCGGTCATATCCTTTTTGGACGGTCATTCACTTGTCAAAGTACTGTTTGGTACGAAATTACCAACTGCAATCATCATAGCGGACTATCCTTGACAAAACAATGCTTCTGCGATACCATGAGTGTAATGGATATAACTAAATTATATAATTACCATAAACAAAGGCAGGGGATAGGGATGGAGAATCAATTTATACGGCATGAGCCATGTTTTGAAAGGATTTTGTTTGTCCTGACGCTGGACAGGAAGAAAATGAAAGAACGGATTTTGATTGGGGAAGAACAGCAGATCCGCTTCCGTTTGAACGGGAGCCAAAACGCAGAGGTGCTTTGTGATATGACACGCCCACTGGGAACTTTTTTGATAAACTTTGAGCGTGACACGGACAGAGACTGGAACTTATACGGGCTTTCTCCGCTGCGGCAAGCCCTCCACTCCAACCGATGGGAACAGCCGGAGCTGGAGCAGGCGGCAAGCGAATTTCTTTGGGAGAAATATCTTAGCAACGACCCTCTGAAAATGTATGTGGCGTTCCGTATCTGGAACAGCTATCTGCTTGCCAGAGAACCCCGTGACCGTAACGCTGCCTGTGACCGCTTCATGGATAAAATGAGCAGCCTGACCGGGGTATTCCATAACGAAACCATGATCTTTGACAGAGAAACAGGAAAACCGAAACATTTTCAAACTGGCAGCCTTTATTTCAAAGGCGCACCGTCAGAAGATACCCGGCTTGACCTCTGGTTCCCGGACAACCGGCGCACAGAAGAATGTGTGTCTGCCTATGCGTCCCTCTACCCGTTGATTACCTATTATCTGAACAGGCTGAATGACTGGGGGCTTTGCTTCCGGCGGTGCAAGGTTTGTGGAAAATATTTTCTGGCAAAGAGCCAGCGGTATGAGCTGTGCAGCGACAATTGCCGAAAAGCACAGGCGCTTCAAAACAAGCGGGAATTTGACGAGAGGGCAAGAGAAAATAACTATGACCTGCTTTATAAAAATGAATGCCAGAACTGGCGCAATAAGATCAACAAAGCGAAGAGGACAGCGGGATTCCCGGCTGACCAGCTGGAAGAAATGCTGACTGCTTTTGAAGCGTTCAAGAAAGAAGCATTGAAGAGAAAAAAGGCTGTAAAAGAAAAGACAGCCAGCCCGAAAGAATTTACGGACTGGCTGTATCAGCAGAGTAATATTATAATAAATTTATCAGTCTATTGATTTTATACTTTCCTGACGGCAAAAGTTTGAGCGTTTTTTGAGATTTGGCTGTTACGATAAATATTATGAATTGCAAATGGAGATGATAGCATGAAACAAAGGCTTCTTATTGTTGATGATGAACCGGGAATTGTAGATATGATGGCGAGTTATTTTTCTTCTCAATATGAGGTGTTGACCGCTTATTGCGGAAATGAAGCACTTCAAAAATTAGCAAGACAGCCCGATTTAATCCTGCTCGACATCAATATGCCGGACATAGACGGATTGACCCTTTGTCAGAAAATTCGGGAGCTTATTACTTGCCCCATTCTTTTTTTGACGGCAAGGGTCGAATCTGCCGATAAAATCATCGGCTTTCAGGCAGGTGCCGACGATTATATCATTAAGCCTTTTGATTTGGACGAATTAGGGGCGAGAGTTGCCGCACATCTGAGGAGGGAGCAGCGACACAGGAATAAAGCGACAATTCGCTTCTTTGGTGAACTGACGATTGATTATTCAGCCCGAACCGTCACAGTGGCGGGTGAACCTGTTGCTTTATCAAAAAGGGAATTTGATATTGTGGAGCTGCTTTCGCTGAATGCCGGACAGGTATTTGACCGGGAGCGTATTTATGAAACAGTGTGGGGACTTGACGGCGAGGGTAACAGTGATACTGTCATGGAACATATCAGGAAAATCCGGGCGAAGCTGGCTGCTTGTACGCTTCACAGTTATATTGATACAGTTTGGGGGTGTGGTTATCGGTGGAACGTCTGAAAAATATGGAATTAAAGAAAACTTTTCTCGTCCTATCTGCTTCCTGTGTTTTGGTGGCTCTCCTGATGTTAGGCTTAGTCTTTATGATATGCAATTCAATCAGCAGCAACTTTCCCTCCGGTGGAATAGAAATTTTAGCAGACGGTTCAATCGTTAAAATGGAAACCCCCACAGAGACCCAGCAAAATATATTGTCCATGCTTGGAATCATTCAAATTGTGTCCTGCATTGTTCTCCCTATGGGCGGGCTGGCTCTATCCGGCATATTATATTATCATATCAAATTGAAACAGCCGATCTCCACGCTACGGAATGGGATTTCACGGATTCGGAACCATGACCTTGACTTTTCTATGCCTGTCCATTCTGATGATGAATTGGGGCAGCTCTGCACCGCCTTTGATACTATGCGCGAAGAACTTCTGAAATCAAATCAGGAACTGTGGCGGCAGGCAGAAGAACGGAAAAGGCTAAATGCCGCCTTTTCCCATGACTTGCGCAATCCGATCACGGTCTTAAAGGGAACTATAAAATTACTGCGGCAGGGAACAGCAGATGAACAAGCCATTGACAGATTGGAAAGCTATACATTACGGATTGAACAGTATGCAGAAGCTATGAGTAGCATCCAACGATTAGAACAAATGCCGGTGCGGATAAACGAGTATTCCTATTCACTGCTACATTCTGAATTAGAGGAAACAGCAAAAATTCTTGCAGGAGCATTAGAACCGTCTGTTTCCGCACCTGATAAGGGGACAATACAATTAGATCATGGATTGGTTTTAACCGTTGCTGAAAATCTAATTGGAAATGCGGCTCGGTTTGCAAAGAGTAAAATTGAAATTCATTTGGAACGGAAAGGAAACTTCTTGCATCTATCAGTTACAGACGATGGGCCAGGCTATCCTGTGGAGTTAATACAAAGCGGCCCGAAACCGTTTGGAAAAATGAAAGAAGACTCCGCACACTTTGGTATGGGGCTATACAGCAGCCAGATACTATGTCTGAAGCATGGAGGAACACTTACACTGGAAAACAGCAAAAGTTATGGCGCAACGGCTACTGCTTCTTTCCAAATAAATCAGAAACCTTGAGCGTTTTTTGAGATTTCTGTTTTACACTCTCCTTATATTATAAACAAGGAGAGTGTTTTTTATGAACATTGAAGCAAAGGAACTATCGAAAATCTACGGCAGCGGCGAGAGCCGTGTCGTTGCGTTGGATAAAGTCAACCTTGAAATTGCATCCAGCGATTTTATTTCTATTATGGGACCATCTGGCAGCGGCAAAAGTACCTTGCTCCACCTGCTGTCTGGACTGGACAAGCCGACTTCCGGCAGTCTGACATACGATGGAAAAGACATTTATCGTTTTAATGACAAAGAACTGTCCTCATTTCGCCGTCGGCGCATCGGATTTATCTTTCAGCAATTCAATCTTCTCCCTGTGCTGACCGCAAAAGAAAACATCATCATGCCCCTGCTTCTGGACAAAAAGCAGCCGGACGAAGTATATCTAAATCAGCTTACGGATTTGTTAGGTATTCGTGAACGGCTGACCCATTTGCCCCATGAACTTTCCGGCGGTCAGCAACAGCGTGTAGCGATTGCCCGCGCCCTGATCGCAAAGCCGGATATTATTTTTGCTGACGAACCGACTGGAAATCTGGACAGCAAGAGCGGCGGCGAGGTTATGGAAATGCTGCAAAGCATATGGAAAAAGATGGGGAAAACGCTTGTTATCATCACTCACGACAGCCGCATTGCAAGAATGGCAGACCGGCAATTTGTAATTGTGGACGGTGTTCTTTCGGAGGTGACAGCAAGATGAAATCTTATTTAGCTCTTGCATGGAAAGAACTGAAAGCACAGAAAATCACGGCAATCCTGATCTTGGTTGCAGTTATCATGTCCACGATTATGACGACAGTGATCGGTCAGTCTATTGGTATATTGCAATCCATGCGTATTCAGCAGGCGGCGGGTCTGAACGGAAACCGTTATGCAACCTTTCATCAGCTTGGCAAGGAACAAGCGCAAAAGCTGCATGAAGATGATCGCCTATATGATGTAGGCGATACGATCTTTATCGGCAGCACACCATTAGGCAACAGTAGTTTATCTTTATATCTTCGGGAATATCACGATAACGCATTATCTATGTACCCGGCAATCGGAAACGTAAAAGAGGGACGATTACCAGAGGAAGCGATTGAGATTGCCCTGTCGGAGGATGCGCTTCAATATCTTGGATTGGACGCTGTAATTGGCGATACCGTTTCTCTGGATTTGAGTGTTTCCGTTATGGATGGATCGCTGTCAGAGTTAGAATATTCTGCTGATTTTGTATTGACGGGCATTCTGGAAAGCAGCTATATCGGCTACGCATCTGGTACGGTTGAGGGGATTGTCGGTGAGGGAACCGCAGAAGAACTGTTGCCAGAAGAGTATCTGCTTTATTCCACAGATTTTAAGACTTATGACAAGCAAAATTTTCAAAGCATCATTTATGCTCTCGCAGAAGATTTGAACGTGGATGAACGGTATATCCAATATAACTGGGTTTTGCTTGACGCTATTGGTATTTCCTATGATGAAGCGGCAGACAGCGATACCGGTACGGGATTTTCATTTATGACTGCGGCGTGTATTTTGGTGGGTGTTCTGGTCTTGCTGGCGGCTGGGCTGGTAATCTACAACATTCTGAAAATCTCTATCACAAAACGCATCAAAGAATACGGAACACTTCGTGCGATTGGTGGAGAACGAGGGCAAATCTATCGTTTGGTTTCTTTGCAGCTTTTGATTCTCTGTGGAGCCGGTATTCCTATCGGATTGCTGCTCGGTATATTGTCGGCAAAAGGTGTATTGATTGCGGCTACGGGGCTTCTCAATCCCGATCTGTTCATGGCAAACAGCACTTCCGAATTGAACTCTGCAATCAACACCGCCAGTACGGTAAAACTACCGATGCTCTTTGCCAGTATCGCAGTCATACTTCTGTTTGCTCTGCTGGCTGCCTTTCCTGCTGCCCGGTACGCATCCCATGTATCTCCTACTGTTGCTATGTCGGGGCAGACTGTGAAAATCAAACGCAGGATAAAAAGGAACCGCAACATCCGTAATTTTGAAGCCTATTATGCAAGGCTCAACCTAAAACGAGGGCGTGGAAGAACAGCAGTTACCATTCTGTCTTTGGTTATGAGTATTACCGTATTTGTTGCCTTGCAGAGCTTTACAGGGCTGCTTGATGCCAGCAGTTCCGTTCAGGACATGTATTTCAGCGACTATGCAGTTACAAATGAAACCGTTGGCATCCCATCAGAAGCCGTAAAAACATTAGCGGAAAATGACGCAGTAGAAAGTGTTTCCACTACACGGCTTTCTGTATTTATGCCAGGTGCCGGTGATATACTGCCCTTTGAAACTGATCTTTCCGTACAGAGCCATGAAACCTTGCAGCTTGTAAATGTGGATGAAGCACAATTACAAATCTATGCTCCTAACTTGTCTGCTCAGGATAAACAGGCTTTGAAAGATGGAACAGGCTGCCTTGTAAAAAATCCCATTGCCTTTTCTTATGGAGATACAACTGTTCAGCAGACTGATCTTACCGTAGGTGATACCATTCAACTGGGAGACAGAACACTTCCTGTATTAGGATTGATCGATACAGCAATCACAATCAATAATGATGGCTTTACGAATGGTGTTCAACTCATCGTGAATGACGAAATATACTGTTCACTGCTCGGAAACGACAGTTATTCAGAAGTCTATCCTACATTACAGGATAACGCCGATACAGATACCTTTGAAAGCTGGTTGGATAGCTGGTGCAGCAATTATCCAGGAACACATTGGCTTTCCTATCTCCAAAGCAGCAATGAGATGATAGAAAGCTTTGAACAGATCAAAATGCTGTGCTGGGTGCTTATCATCTTTATCGGTATCATTGGCATCCTGAACATCATCAATACCGTTTACAGCAATATTCATACTCGTGTCGGTGAAATCGGGATGCAGCGGGCTATTGGAATGAGTGCCGCAAGCCTTTATAAAACATTTCTGTGGGAGGGCGCTTATTACGGTATCATTGCGTCAGTGATTGGAGCAGTGTTTGGCTATGTCTGCTGTATCTTTGTCGGAGCAGCACAGACCGATGCTTTACAGCTTGTCGCTGTTCCGGTTATGGCGATTGTGGAAGCTGCGATTATTTCTATTGTGGCCTGCCTGCTTGCAACGGCAATTCCTCTGCGTTCTATTGCAAGAATGAGCATTGTGGATTCTATTGAGACTGTTGAATAATATCAAAAACGACAATTAAAACAAGAAATCCCCCATAAAGCAAACCTTGTTGCTTATGGGGGATTTCTGTATGTTCTTTTGGGGTGTGCTAAGTCCCGTATAAGCGTGGTGTTGTTATGTTTGGTGTGGTATCTTTAACTATGGGAAACTCCATTTTCCCATTTTGAAACAGCCTGCCTGCTAACACCAATCGTTTCAGCAACAAATTCCTGCGTCATTTTGCACTGTGTTCTGTGTACTTTGAGTGCTTCACCCAACGATTTCCTCACTACGGATTTTTCCTGCCGTACATCTTTTGAATGGATATATTTGAGTAATGCACGAACAATAAGGGTAAGCAAACCAACAAAGATACATAAGAAAATTATTCCAACGATTATCATAAATACGGTTACTTTCATTTGACCACCTCCTAATGTTGCTGTTGGCTTCATTTCTCTGTACGGATATATTTAAGCAATGCACGAATAACAAGGATAAGCAAGCCGACAAAGATACATGAGAAAACTATTCCGACTACAATCATAATGATGTTTACTAACATTTGGATGACCTCCTTTCTTTGTTGGCTTTATTCTATCTGAATTACCGTGTTGCTACCACCAACTATCAAGCAATTATCAGTTGCATATCGGTTGCACAATGATAGCGTTCTGTTTTTTGACCTTATTATACTAAATTACCGTAGATAAGGATAGCTCGACTGATAAAACTTGCTGGACGGGAACAGCTTGCAGCGCAAGGTGTTTCCGGGCGGCAAGTCCACAAAAGGGTAGCTGGCGACAGCCAGCGCAGGGGAAGCGTAGCGTCCCCTGTATGATTTGGAGCAGACCATGACTGCGGAAAATCACAGCCCTCCGGCGAGGAGCCTTCGGAGAACGCAATGCACCAACCTTTGGGTGGTGTATAATTGCGCCCTTAGTAAACTAAGGGGGTTCCGGCATCTCCCGTTCCAGCAGTTTTTTCAATAGTTCCTGCGTGTCCTGTCTGTGAAAAATGAGTTTCAACAACAGCATGACATCATCATCTGTCAGGCGTTCCGGCTCTTGCAGAAAACTTTCCAGCATACCGCCACGGGTACAGAGCCGGTGCGTCCGTTCCTTTCGGGTAAGCTGTTTCAACTGGTGCTGCAATGCCTTTTCATCATTGATGGCTTTCCGCAGTTTCTTTTCGCTTTTTTCCAACTCCCGATTGAGTTTTTCCAGCTTTGAGGTATCAGGCAAGGGCAGCGTCCTCCTTTCCCGGTATCAGCACATAAATCCGGTTTGGTTCTCCAATGCCCTGACGCACCCGCATGATAAGTCCGGCAGTTTCCAGTTCATTCAGAGAACGCTTGACCGTCATGGAGCTGCGGGACAGGACTGCGGCAATGGCTGTGACAGGGAAGCAGACAAAGAGGATTCCGTTCTCGTCCTCCTGCCCTTTGGAGAGCATAGCGTCCAGCATCCGGCAGTACATGACCTTTGCGGTGCTGCTGACTGGAAATCCTGTCAACGCTCTGGGAAAAGGCATACAGGGCGGCAATGGTGTGTCTATCGTCATAAATTCAAAATTCATTCTGTGTGTTCCTCCTTTTTCTTTGCTCGTTTGGATAAATAACAGGGGCAGTCAATCACAACCGCCCGGAAGCTCTGCTTGCACCCATGCTGGCATTTCCGGCATAATTCGTTGTAAGTGACACGCCCCCGGTCATTGAGGTAAAAGGAAAGCTCATACTTCCTCTTTTTGCTCATTCTCGGCATATTGCGCTTCCTCCCGTTTTAGTGTATGGTTTCGGGGCGATTTTCGGTAAAATTACAGCCATAGAGCCGCTTAAAATCTCCCGAAGTATCAGCGATAGGGTAGACTGTCCCCCTATCAGATTGTTGTGTTTCGGTATCATTTCGGTGTCAGTTCGCCAGTTCTCCCCGGTGTCGTTCCTCCCCTGAATCTCACAGCGGCGTATCGCTCCCTTTGGTACGCTCGTTTTGGTCAGGGTTCCTCCATATCCCTGCCAAAATTCATGGCGCTACATCGCCGGGGAAGCATATCCCACACAGGCTGGTCATTCGATTGGAATAATCCATCGATGAACTACCTGTATCATAGAACATTTTTGTGCCCTGTGCCGTATGTCCACAAAGTAGGAATTAAGGGTAAAAATCAGAAATTTCCACGATTACGGAAAGTGTGATATAATCCAGATAAGCGGCAGCAATGAAACCGTTGGAAAGGAGCGTGTGCCCATGAAAGGAGCAACAAGCATACAGGAACGCCTTTGGGAACTCCGCAAGGACAAAGGCTTAAATCTGGAAGAACTATCAAAACTAACGGGTATTTCTAAATCAGCCCTTGGCAGTTATGAAAAAGAAGATTTTAAGGAAATCAATCATGGCAACCTTATCACGCTGGCAGACTTCTATGGGGTTTCCGTCGATTATCTGCTGTGCCGGACAGAGAACAGGGAGCAGATCAACACGCCACTGACGGAGCTGCATTTGAACGATGAAATGGTTGCACTTCTGAAAAGCGGTCGGATCAACAACCGTCTGCTCTGCGAACTTGCCACCCATAAGGACTTTATCAAGTTTCTTGCGGACATTGAGATTTATGTGGATGGGATTGCCACCATGCAGATTCAAAACCTCAACACCCTTGTCGATACTGTCCGACATGAAATCATAGAACGGTATCGCCCTGGCGAAGATGACCCACATTTGAAAGTGCTGCAAGCCGCCCATATCAGTGATGATGAATATTTCAGCCACATGGTTCTGGATGACCTAAACCTGATTATCCGGGATATTCGGGAAACCCATAAAAAGGATAGTGAGAGTGCGCCCCAGACCACTGTTGCCAATGAACTGAAAGAAAATCTGGAAGCGGTCGAAAATTTCAAGGGCAGCCGTTTGGAAAAACTGGCAGTGCTTTACTGCAAGCAGCTCGGTATCAACTATAAAAATCTGTCAGATGAAGAATTTCGCTGGCTTATTCGGATTCTCCAAAAATCAAAGAAAACGGGAACGCCTATCAACCAGAGGAAAAAACGGTAAAGGAAAACCGCTGTTGCATGGTTTGTTGGATTCCATGTAGCAGCGGTTTGTGCTGTGGTTATTACTTCATTCGTTTTCTTAATATTCGGCGATAATTTGTTTCTCCCTTTGGTGCGTCCTGTATAATTTCCAACACACCATCTTCAAGCATTTTATCAATGCGATTGGAAATCCATACATCACTAATTCCAAGTTGATATTTTCCTAAAACATTACCTATGACAATAGCCATTTTGAATTGCTCTGGCTGTTCCGCAATTTCACGAAGAATGAAACTATCATATATATCTTCTGAAACGCTTTGCAATTTACCATTTAACATTGCACGCAAAGGTGCATTTTCATTTTGAAGTTGATTCCATTTCATAGCACAAGCTGAAAGAAATACAGGATTAGCTTTCTCTTGTAGAGTTATATAGTTTCCCCATTCGCCAGGAGAGACCTCGCCCCATGCTATTTTGGATGTCATAGTATTTTCTTTTCCATATTCCCATGTAGGTAACTTAACCAAATAAATTGTTGTCTGGCAGTTTAAGGGTTGAAGTTGTTTCATAAGCCAATACATACCACAAAGCTCATCTGGATTATAGCTATACCAAATGCGAATTTCTTCCCCAGCTACATATCGTTCAATCACTGAGGTCAATGTAGTTTTAATTTTCTGTATTTTTTCTTCAACCTGATAATCTAAATCCTCTACAAAGCAGACAGACAGCATTTTCTTGAAAACATTTTTCCGCTGTTCGCCAATTCCATTATCAGAAATATCTCCCACACTAAGAGCCATATCAAAACAATAAACATCACAGCTCTTGCCTCCCAATGGAATAGCATTCTCCCAAGCAATGCGTTCTTGTTCCTGTGCTTGAAGCTGTGCTTTTTTCATTTCATCTGAAGATGGAACACTCCCGTCTTCATGCCTCATAAATATTGAAACAGCACTTCCTCTATACTTTCCCTTGCCGTAAGTTTGGGCAATTTTCAAACTTCCACAGGCACTTTCACCAAATACAATTTCAATCATCTTATATACCTCCGATTTAATTGCTCCCGTTATGAATAAATCATCTCATGCAAAACAATTTCTTCTGCCCGGTTATGAATGTTATTGCAACGCTGCACCCATTCCATTTGGTGGGTACGCTTCAATTCCTCGGTTACGCCCTCGGCAGTTTTCATCTGCTCCATGATGGTGTCTAACCGTTCCTGTGCCTGTTCGTTCAGGTCTGCAAGATATGTCCACAATTCCCCGGTCAGTATCAATGTATTCAATCTGGCTGGGTGGACTTCCCTTAAATATTCCCGGTGCATCCGTCCGTACTTTCCGATAGGGCGGTGTTCCTCCGGCAGTTTCAAGTCCGGGATGTAATAATCTCCGACAAGGATATAATCAATTCCGTTTTCCGTTATTCTTGGTTTCAATTCGCTCATGTTCCTTACCTCCTGTGGAAGCAGGCTCGTCTGGTACTAACTCAATCACATCGGTAATCTCACAATTCAGCGTTTCGCAGATACGGGCTAATGTATCCATGCTGATGTGCTTTCCCTCTTTGCTCATGTTGGCAATCATATTTGTTGTCATACCAGCGGCAAGCCTTAAATCCTCTTTTCTCATATCACGCTCTAACAGTGTGTGCCAGAGTGGCTTATAGCTGATGTGCATATTGTTTTCCTGCCTTTCTATCTATACCACCGGGGCGGCTGCCCCGGCAGGAACTTTTCTCTTATTATAGCACCAATCTTGTGAAATCACAATTTATTCTTGTAGCCTGCCGCTGATACCGTCTGGATTGTGCTTTTCCTTTCGTTTTTTGTTCCAACTAATTAGCCATGAACTGCTTCATGCCCTGGCTCTTTACTGATGTGCGATAAAGAAGTAATAGAAGTGTAAAAAATTTTGCCGTTCCTATCCGGCACTTGCGCATTGTGTCGGATAGGTCGGGCGGTTATTCGGGCAAGTCCACCTTGCCAACAAAAGAATAATAAATCTCAATGTCCTGTCTGCGGGTCTTGTTCTCGTCATAGCTGCACTCATGCACAACGATTTTCTCTACAAACTCCCGCAGCAGAGTAGGGGTAAGTTCTTCAAAGCTGGTATGCCGCCGGACAACATTCATAAACTTTTCTGCGTTCACGGTGGCTTCCTGTGCTTTGGAAAGCTCCGCTTGGATAGCAGCGGCTCTTTCTTTCAGCTCCCGTTGTTCTGCTTCATAGTCTGCCGACAGTTCTGTGAAACGCTCGTCTGATATGCGCCCGGTCACGCTGTCCTCATACAGCCGCTTGAAGATAGCGGATAACTCGGCTATGCGTTTCTCGGCGGCTTCCAGTTCCTTTTTCTTGGCGGCGTTCCTGCGTTTGCCCCCGTCCTCGTTCTGCTCAATCAAGAGTTTCATAAACCGGGCTTCATGCTTTGCCGCATAGCTGGTCACTTTCCGCAGATTGGAGAGTACACCAGCGGTCAAGAGGTCGGTGCGGATAAAGTGCGCCGTACAGTCATGGGTGCGTTTCTTGTAGTTGCCGCAGATATAACAGTCCTGCTTGCGCTTGTCCGTCTGGTATCGCTGCTGATACATCACGCTGCCGCAGTCCGCACAGAACAGTATGCCGGAGAACAAACCCACTTCATCATAGCGGTTTGGGCGTTTGCGCTGTTTGCGAAGCTCCTGCACCCGTTCCCATGTCTGGGTGTCTATGATAGGCTCGTGGTGGTTCTCGAAAATCACTTGCTTTTCCGGGGGATTTTCTACACTGTGCTTGACTTTGTAAGAAAGTTTTTCTGTCTTGAAATTTACCAGACAGCCTGTGTATTCCCGGTTTTCAAGGATATGCACTACGGTATTGGTCGCCCACTTGCACTCATAGCCGGGGTGGTAGCGGCGGGTGCTGCCCGTCCTGCGGTATTCAAGCGTTCCCGGCGTGGGGATTTGCTGCTCTGTGAGCATACGGGCTATCTTGGTCGGACCATTCCCGGCAAGACAGAGGTTGTATATCTGCTTGACTACGGGTGCAGCTTCCTCGTCAATGATGAAATTTTCGTCCTCGTCCATGAGGTAGCCATACACAGGCTTGCTTGTGATGGGCTTGCCACTCATGCCTTTTGAGCGTTTTACCGCCCGTATTTTCTTGCTCGTATCTCTCACCAGCCATTCGTTAAAGATATTCCGCAGCGGGGCAAAGTCATTGTCGCCCTGTGCGCTGTCCACTCCGTCATTGATAGCGATGAAGCGGACGCCTTTCTGTGGGAAAATCATTTCCGTGTACATTCCCACTTGCAGGTAGTTTCGCCCTAACCTCGACATATCCTTTACGATAACTGTCCCGACTTTTCCGGCTTCAATGTCCGCAAGCATGGCTTGAAAACCGGGTCTTTGAAAGTTCGCACCAGAATAACCGTCGTCCGTGTACCAGCGCAGATTGGAAAAGCCGTTCTGCTTCGCATAGGTTTCAAGGATACGCTTCTGATTGGAAATGGAATTGCTCTCGCCTTGCAGCTCGTCCTCATGGGAAAGTCTTGGGTAAAGGGCGGTAATTGGTTGTTGGTTGGTCTGTCTTAACATAAAATCCTCCGTTTCCGACAGCCAGCCCCACTATTCCGTACCTTGATTGTACCACATGGGGCGGCTGTCTGTATAGCGGCAAAAGCGTCAAATCTGCTTCTTTATGGTCTGTCAAATCGCCGTTTTTTGTGTAGCAGCTTCCGCTTCCAGCACTTTCATCATCTTGTCGGCTGCGGTGTCGGTTGCGCCCTGCTTGAAGAAGCCGGAAACGGTAAGGACGGAGTTGCCCATGCGGATTTCCGTTACACAGTCCGGGCGGCGGTCTGTTTTGGTGGTGCTTGTCTGTTTGGTTTCTGTCATAGGCTCTCCTTTCGCTGCTTTATCAGTTGCTTTAATCGTTCCAGCTTTTCCTGTGCGGTTTCCTTTCGGAAGTTGCTGCCCGTGAAGCGGACGGGGGCGCACATGGAAGTCAGCCTGTCATAGATACGGGCGTGGGGCGTGTCCTGCGGGTGCTGCAATTCCTCCAGCGTGAGGTTGGTCGTGGCGATCAGCGGCTTGCCGCTTCGGTAACGGCTGTCAATCACGCTGTAAACCTGTTCCAGCCCGTACTCTGTCCCTCGCTCCATACCAAAATCATCAAGTATCAGCAGAGGGTAGCTGCAAAGGCGGGAAATATATTCGTTCCTGCCCTCAAAGCTGGCGGCAAGGTCACCCAGTATCGTTGCAAAATTTGTCATGCGAACGGCAACCTCTTTTTCCATAAGGGCGTTGGCGATACAGGCGGCAAGGTAGCTTTTTCCTGTCCCCACGCCGCCCCAAAACAGGTAGCCGATATTTTCAGCCTGCATGGTTTCCCAACTCTCCACATAAAAGCGGGCGGTTTCGGTCTGTGGGTTTCTGCCGTTGTCATGCTCAAATGTCCAGTTCCGCATAGCGGGGTCGGTAAAGCCCCGGCGTTTCAAGTCCTCCACTGTTTCAAGGTGCTTCTGTCGGCTTTCAGCGGCTTCCCGCTTTTCACGGGCTGCCCGGTGGCAGTCGCACTCTGCCGGGTGTCGGTCATGCCCTAACCATTGGGCGGTTTCTTTTGAAAAGTATGCTTCTTTTGGCGTATGGCACTTGCCGCAGTATAAAAGCCCGTCCTCGCCTGTGTAGTCCTCTGCTTCGGCGGTAGTGGCTGTAATGTCCGTAATCATAGCTTCAATCTCGTTTTTCATAAGCTCTCGCCCTCCTTGCATGAATAATCGGGTATGCCCTGTTTCGGGGCAGCCTTGCCTTTGGCAGCGTCCTCCTGCGCCCACTTGTAAATGGTGGCTGCATGGCTGTGGTACTGCTTCCCGGTGGAAGCGATATGGCAGGAAAGCCGGTCAATATAATACTCCCACTTGTCGGGCAGCTCTGTTTTCAGCCCGGAAAGCTCTGTATCGGTCAGTATCACATTGTTGTATCTGCCATAAGCGGCGGGGGCGGGGTATCCCGTTTCTCCCTCTCTCTCTTTTTCTATCTCTATCTCTTTCTCTAACTCTATCTCTATCTCTGGTGGACGAATGTCGGACAAATGTCCGCCTTTTGTCCGGGGCGGTAAAAGTGCCTTGTTTTCCAGCCTTGCAGCCCGTTTCCTCTCGGCTTCGGTAGAGGACTGTCCTATCATCAGCTCAATGTCGGTCATATAGAAAGCCCCGCTGTCAAGCTGCTCCACAAGCCCCAACTGCCGGAAAATCTCTAAAGCCCTCTCAACTGTCCCTATCTGGTGGCGGGTCAGTGTCGCTATCATCTGCGCTGTGTAGGGGATATGCTCGTCAAGCTGCAACTTCCCGCCGTTTTTCAGCGATTTTAAGTACAGCTCAAGAGAATATTGGAATATAAAATCCCGTCTTTCATATCTTCCAGCAGTACAATGAGTCGCTGTCAAAAAAGTTCTCTTTCAGCTTGAGGTAGTAATACTTGCGGTTATCTGCCATTGTCCCTGTCCTCCTTTTTCCGGCGTTTGGAGTAGTAGCGGGGGCAGAGTATGATAACCGCCCGGAAGCTCTGCTTGCAGCTATGGGTACAGCTCCGGCAGAGGTCGTTGTATGTGATACGGTCGCAGGTGGCATTCCCGACTTTCACTTGCCGCAGGAAAAAAGACCATTCCAGCCGCCGTTTCTTGCTCATTCTTGGCATGGGTGCGCTCCTTTCTGCCGTTTCCGCTGGTGTGGCGGTATCGGCGGTAATTCTGTATCATCTCGGTATCATTTTCGGGGTTTTTCTGCCCTGTAAGCCCGTTAAAAAATCCTTTGGTATTGGGGATAGGGTACGGGGCAGCCCCCTTGTTCTGTATGGGTTCAGGTACATTTTGGGGTGGTTTTTATCGCTCCTGTTCCTGCCTTTTCACAGGCTTGCGCTCCCGGCGTAAAATCTGGTCGATATTGCCCTTGACGGTCTGTAAGCGGCGGTATTCCTCCCGTTTTGCCCGGTAATCGTTGTAGCCGCTGTTTTTCTCTTTGATAAGGGTTTCAATCTCTGCTTGCAGGGCTTTATAGCTTGGCAGCTTGGAAATGCCGTTCTCCCTAAAATAACGGGCGGCTGCGTCTGCTATGATAAAGTCGCTTTCGTGCTTCTGTCGGTAGGCTGCTTTTGCTTTGGCGTTTTTCTGCTGTTTCAGCCCGTCCCGGACAGGGCGGGTCTTGGAATAGGCAAGCACCTGCCGTTGCAGCTCCTTTTTCCCGTCCAGCGTCTTTTCCACCTGCTTCAGCTCTGTAAGGCTTTCCCGCATGGCGGTATAGGCGGCAGAACAGGCTTCGTCCAGTTCCTCCGGGGAAGAAAAGCCGTACTGCTGGTAGGCGGTAACGGTAGCCGCCATTTGCTTTAGATTGTACTTTGCCGCCCAGCGGTCATAGCCCACGCCCTTGCCCTCGGCTCGCTTGGCTTCCCGGTCAACCATGCGCTGCAAGGTGTTGTCTGCCGGGGTGGTTTTTGTGGTTTTTTCCCCTTGTGACGGCTTTTTAACTGCGGCAGGGTATTCGGGTATGGCTTTGGTCTGTTCGGCGGCTCTGCGGGCGTTCTGTGTAAGCAGGGCAAGGACAGTAGCCTTGTCAAAATCGTCCCCCAGCTTCCGGGCTGTGATAGGCTTTGTCCTGTCCGGCGTGAGGTAGGAAAGCCGCCCCCGACTCTCCTTGACAGTCACACCCTCACGCAGCAAAAGGGAAGAAAACTCGTCAAAGCTGGTAGCTTGGGAAAGTGCCTGCCGTATCGTCCGGCGCAGCTTCGCCTTGTCCGTTTCAAACTTGGTGGGCTTGGTCGGCTGTCCGGCGGCTTCTCTGGCGGCGTTCTCTTTATCAAGGGCAAGCTGCCCTTTCTTTGCCGCCCAGTATTCCCGTTCCGTTATCCGTTCCTTGCTGCCGCTTAGGAGGTCGATTTGGTAAAGCCCCTCCCGGTGGCACATCTCCATGACTTCACTCTTGAAATATTCCATAGCGGCGTTGGTGCAGCGGTGCTTGCAGCCCTCCCGTGTATCGGCTGGTCTGTCCATGTAGGGCAGAAGCGGGACTTCATAAATCCGCAGGGAGTTGATGACGATATGCACATGGATATTGCCGCTGTGGTTATGCCCGTCCGGGTGGGTGCATACAAGGCTTGGTGTCCGGGGAAATGCTCTTTACAGAACTGCTCGCCCAGCTCCTGCGCCCGGTCTACGGTCAAGCCGTTGTCTGTCCCGTCCCGTGGGTCAAAGCTGATGATATAGTGGTGGCTTTTCACATCTTCCCGTTTTTGGTTTTTCTCATAGCGGAGATTGGCTCGCATACAGGCAACAGCGAAATCTTCGCCCCCACAGTTAAGGGAAGAAATGCGGTAATCCTCCCTCGGTATCAGCCGCCCGTTTTCATCAAGGGTGGGCTTCATGGTAAACTCGTCATGCTCAAATGTGAGGTAGGCTTCCGCTGCGCCATAGTCGGCATTTTTAGAGCTGATATGTTTGAATGTTGCCAACAGCGTCACCCACTTTCTGCAAGACTTCAAACTTTAGGGCAGCAAGGTCGGAAACCGCCGCCCGCACCTCCCCGGCAAGCTGCGGGTAGGGGCTGTGCCACTCGTTCAGCGTCCGGGCTATCTGGTTTAAGTTGCCGCCGATCCTGCCGTATTCGGCGGTCAGTTTCCCGACAGCGGCAAGCAGCTCGTCATTGACAGGAGAAACGGTTATGATGGGGCGTATGGCTGCCCCGGTTATGGCTTGCCGGATAAACTCGGCTTGGCTCATGTTGTAAGCAGAAAGCCTTTCCGCAAACTCGGCGTATTCTTCCTCGGTCATGCGTGTCTTGACTACCCGGCTGCGGTGCGGTGTGTTGTATCGTTTTCGCATGGTAAAACCTCCTTTCTGTGCGTGGTGTCCTCTCACTAATAGGAGAAAAACGGGGTGTGAAGCGGAACTGTTTTTGAAAAATCCGAAAAAATATTTTGAGGGATTTTTAAGCGGCGCAAGCCGCATAAGCAGGGTTTGGGGAAGGCACTCCCCAACAAGATTCCCGCAGGGGCAAAATGAGCGAAAAGCGAATTTTGGTACTGCGGTAGAATCTTGCTCTAAGAAAGTGACGGATTCCGCTGTGTAGGCTTCTGCTGATACCCTCGACGGAGAGGGCGGGGCTTCTGCCAACTTTGCGGCAATATTTTTCCCGTCATTATACTACGCACTGGAAGAAAAATATGGCAAAGTCCCCCGGAAAATCTTTTCGTGTTTTCGTAACAGTATTTGACAAAAACGGGCGCAAAAAAACAGGAAACCTTTTTCTGATTTCCTGTTTACTGACTGCCAAAAAGGGCGGCGGTTATTCGGTTGTCATTCCCCGGAAGCAAACTTGTAGCCTATGCCTAAAACGGTCTTTATGTAGGTGGGGTTTTTGCTGTCCGGCTCTATCTTTTTCCGTAGGTTGTAAATCACGTTGACAACACTTGAATGGCAGCTATCGCTATCCATGTTCCAAACGGCTTCAAAAATCTGTTCTTGTGTGAGGACATTGCCGGGATTGGAAGCAAGGAATACAAGGTACTGTATTCAAGGCGGGTAAGGTTTATTTCCTCCCCGTCCCTAAATACCCGGCGTTGGTGCTGCCTTATTTCCAGTCCCGGAAAAAAGAGTGTAGGAAAAACACCAAAAGACATGGTTTCCATTTTAGCTTGATTGGCAGTTATTAACGATATAATTTGTTCATATAAGTTGTTCTGATTATCTGTCCGAATTATTATTAACTTATCCATGTGTTTTCATGACCTATTCTGTCTGCGCTAGTTTTGTATGTTTAGAAGTTGCATATATCAATGGGCTAACTTCTTTTTCACAAAATAAGCTAAGTCTATGGAGTGCTCTGGTACAGGCAACGTATAAGAGATTTTTATCATCTTCATCATAGTAGTTTTGATTGTCTGCATCACAAATTAAGACGGCATCAAATTCCAACCCCTTTGACATATATACTGGTATAATGAATACACCTTGTAACTCTGCTGCACTTCCATTTCTGATTATTTGTATATCTAGTTTGTGCTTTATTTTGTTATACAAGCAGATGGAATTATTTTCAGTTTTACAAATTAATCCTATTGACTGTAATCCTTTTTCTTGGCATGATTTTACCTCTTCAACAATCTTGTCAATAAAGACTTCGGAATTATCCGCAATAAATACTTCCGGGCTATCCCCTTTCCGATTAAAACTTTTTATCTGTGGACTTTGTTCTATGAATTTTAAGCTAAAATTTAATATCTCATTCGTACAACGGAAACTTTTGTTCAACACGATAAGAGAAGATTTTTTCTTATTCAGTATTTTATGAATTTCTTCATAGAAAGATATATCCTCTTTTTTGGCAAGGGTTTGTTTCATATCCCCTAAGATTGTAAATTTAGCATTTGGAAATAATAAGCCGAATATTTCATATTGAAGCGGGTAATAGTCTTGAGCTTCATCAATGACAACCTGCTTGATATTTTTATATTCATTCGTTCCGTATATTTTTAAATATAAATAAAGCATTGCTATTGCGTCATCATAGTATATACAGCCTGCTTCCAGATTTTCTTTCGTATATTCCCGGATTTCCTTTATGCTCTCTGAGGAATTATTATTTTGCAATAAACTGAAAAAATAGGATTCATTGCTAAATAATGTTTTATACAACTCAAATATATCAATTTTTATAAATTTTTGTATTTCCTGCTTTACTAAATTTTTTTCTGCTTTATGTCCCCGTCCCTTTCCTGTTCCAAATATTAGTTCTAAAATATAATCTTCTAATTGCTCTAACTTTATGCCTAATGGAGTTTCTGTTCTTCCCAGTATCTTATCTTGTAGAGTCTGCCTGTTTACAACACATGTTCCTTCATAATAAACATCATCAAATTCTATCCATTGGCATGGAATATCATAAATAAATTTGTCTAATATTTCCCCAAAAAGTTTTGACGCTTTAAACTCGATACTGTCTTTATAAATTTTTTTGTATTGTGAGGGAGCAATTATTTTTTCTAAAAAATCGTTCTTGGACTGAATTTTCCTGCCTTTTAACAGCATTTTTAGAATATCCTCAAATACAACGGAGATAACATTATCTTCTCCCAATTCGGGCAACACATTAGAAATATATTGCTCAAATATAGTATTAGGGGAAATAATCATAATATTATTTGCGGACAACTTTGTCTGTAATCCTTGATACATAAGATAAGCTGCCCGATGAAGGGCAATGGAAGTTTTACCGCTTCCTGCCACGCCCTGCACCATTAACAGGTCGTTTTCCATATCTCTGATAACAGCGTCCTGTTCTTGTTGTATTGTTTCAACTATCGCTTTCATTTTGGCGGTGGTATTCTGTGATAATAGTTGTCTTAAAAATTCATCAACAATCTGCACATCTGTATCAAAAAAATACTTTAACACTCCATTCTTTATTTCATACTGACGTTTTAATTTGAGTTCACCTGTTACCCGCCCGCATGGAGCGTCATAAAATGCTTCTCCTTTCATAAAGCGGTAAAAAATACTTGCAATCGGTGATCGCCAATCATAAACATACATCTCCTGATAACTGTTTTTCCGTAGAGAGGAACGTCCGATATATATTTTTTCACATTCTTCCTCATCATCAAATTTAAAATCAATACGGGCAAAATATGGTGATTTTATCATGTTTTCCAGTAAAAGTATTCTGTGTTCTTCTTCTTCATAATCTACAATTTTATCTGTAACAGGGTTCATATATTGACTTAACTCAACAAGTGCCTCAAATCCGTCAGAAGTGTATAGATTTGTAACACTATGTGTTGCGTTTTCACGAACTTCTTTTTTGGCTTCGATAATTTGTGATTTCTTTTTTTCTGCTGCTTCTTTTGCTTGTTTTAATTGTTCCTCGGCTAAAGATATAGTTTGCTTTAATCTTATTTCTTCGTACTCTCTTTCTGATTGATTATTTCCCATAAAAAATACCCTCCTTGATAAAAAACAACAGAAAAATTCTCACTGATACATTGCTAGGCTAGTTTAGCACACGTTTGCCTATATAAACAGTCTTGTAATCATGAAATTTGTATGATACTATTATGGTGGGAGAGAGAATACAAAAATATTGTATATGCAATAGTAAAAAGGTCAGTAGCCTTTCCCATTATCCCATATCTTCAGCAGACAGGAATACAAGCCCAGTAAATTCTTCTTACAGAACGTGGGAAAGCTGCACCTTAGCTTTCCATGTCCTGTGAATAGAGTTATCCATGATTCCATAGCCTGTTATGCACATTTCCATAATGCTTGTCTTTGGTTCTTTTGTTCGGAATAGTGTGGTGCTTGCGGTCTATCTCTTGTTTTCGGTTGCTTGCTTCTTTACCGTACATGAGCATTGGCGCCGGGGTTGTCGTTGCCGTAACCTTCCAGCAGGTTGATAACGCCCCAGATACCGAGACCGGCACCGAGCGCGATAACGAGGGTCTGAAGAACGGTGATTGCCTGTTCAAAAAATGCCATATAGTTTGTTAGCCGGAATCTGATTAAAAAATAGGTTTGTCATGTTTCATAGGCATACAAAAGCCGGAACAATCTGCCGCCCGGTTTCCGGGGGGCATGATTCCGGCTGTCCTCCTTTTTCATTATTTTTTCTTGCGATTGTCCGCTTTGTACGCCAATGGCCCATAGAGGGCAGGTGCGGCGAATAGATAAGATCACTCCCTTCTAAAGCGGAACGAAATTAAGCGCCCTTTGTGTCTACTTCATATACATCGCAGACCTCATTGGGCTTGAGTTTCAGCCTTGCGGACAAGAATGCTTCAATATCAAAAGCGTTCTTGTCATCCGCGTCGGCAGTGTACTTGAAATTGGGGTGCTTGGTAATGTCGTACTTGTCCGAAAGAAAAGGACGCACACCGCGCAGCTGGAGAATACACTTGCCGCCATCCATAACAGCAAGCTCATCCTGGCTCATCAGCTCTTTGCCACATTGTCAAGTGATGAATTCAAGAAAACGGCAGCCGCAAAGAAAAATCTTTGTGGCTGCCGTTCTAATTGGCGGCTTGAAGCAAAAAAATCCCCGGTTGTACCAGGGAAATAAAAACTTTAGTATAGCCTAAAAGAGAAAGCTAGCGCCTTGAGGCGCGGCCAAGTAGAGTGGGCTTAAAGCCTGCGTCCCGAGCCACCCGTTTTACGGGTGGCAGCGACTCCTTGTCTGTTTATCTTATACTTGTCAATTTATATTATCCAATAATGTGAATTATAATATGACAGTACGGATGCATATTATAGAAACATAACTTTGAAAGAATCAAGCATAACCTGTGGAGTGACTCTTCAACGGATAAACTATTTTCACTTCATACAGTTCCGACATATGGAATAAGGAACACCAATCGCCCTCAATACAACTTTCTTTCTATTAGTTAAAAATGCACATAATCAAAAAAGAAAATCGACTTATTTTAGACAAATTCATTGACAAGTTCTGCTTTAGGTGATAAAATAAAAGTGAAAAGTCGAAATTTATATTGTTGGGAGGTAAGACCGATGATTTGTTTTAAGGTTAAGTTGCCTAACTTAATAATGGAGCATTTTTACCGACGCTGCCAGCCTTTGGAGGCTTAGAATTAAAATTGTTTCTATTTGCGCATAAGTTAGGCATGATTATTTGTCTACTTATGCGCTTTTTTATTTGAATTTTCAGTATTAGCAGAAAGGAAGTGTTATACATAGATAACATATGGCTTATCCTTTTGCTTCTATTAAGTTTTTTTTATGATTTTTAAGCCGGAACTTTTATGGAAAATTGACACTTCTTTTCTGTAAAAGGCGGTGAACCTACAGATTTATATCTTGGTTTGATGCGGGTTGCTGGAGTATTCTTTTTTATTGCATCCATCATTTGCATTATTGTTTTGGTTTTATAAGAGAAGGGGGGCTTTTAATGAAAAAGCTAACACGTAAGATTGTTGCACTTACTCTTTCCTTGGTTATGTGCATAAGTTTTTCTAACACTACTTTTGCTTATGCCGACAACGAGAATATCAGTTCTTCTGCTGAAGCAAGCAAAGTGAATTGGTGGAAGATTGGCTGGATTATCCTTTCAGATTATGTGGAAAAGCTTATCGATCTCGATGGACAGAGTGAAAAGGATAGTAGTTGGGCCTATCTTGTTTCACCTAGCATAGAATATAACACGGGTGATATGGGGCCTGAGGTTTATTTTCGTCCAGAAGTAGATAACAGCGTTGGTTCTATCCGTATGCATGGACATAGGATTATCTTTGTCGATATTTTTACACAGATTGCACTCATCTTGTCAGATGCCTCTGGTGATACGGTAAGTCAAGCAACTACTGGTACAAATCAGTATATGTTTTATACAAAGAAAGCAGGAGACAGTTCTGGTACATGGAAAGCACAGTTTGTTTCAACTGAGACATACAAATGGCAGTTGTATTATGCCCATTATTACAATGCCAATGCTCGTTCAAGTGTTCCTATGACGGAAGATGGATTTTACTTTGGGGATAATAACAGAGTTTATCAATTCTCTGTTGCAGAATCTTACAGACTTAATTCTCTTCCTCCAGAGGTTGTTGATATGACACAACTTAATGCTCAATTTATTAATCCTGCTGATGGAAAAACTGTAGATTATCTCAAAGACTTTAATGCTGGAGATCAAGTTCATTTCTCTGATATAATTATTGACATTAGTTATGATGCGACTGAGGATGCGACTACATTTTATTTTACCGAGGATACTTATGAGGAAAACATAGGATGGAAATTTGCAGGAAATCTTCTTGACCAATATTCCGCTGGTGATGTTCTGAATCTAACTTTTGATGTGTTGAATGTCGGAAACTATCAGGCATTACTTTTGAAAGCCTCGACTACTTTGAAGCAGCTTACGCGCATAATAACGGTGCCGCTTATCCCAATATTCAAGATTACCAATAATTTGATTTTGACATAAGGACTTATAGAAGAGGGCGTGTTGCGGATAATTTTCTGCAACGCGCCCTTTTTAGTATGCTTTAGCAAAATAAAGTTATCCCTTTTACTCTGGCCAAAGGAATAACTTTATTGCCTGATAGCATTAAAAGAAAATTGTTGTATCACTTTTGATATAAATTAAAAGTATTTAGCGTCTAAATTCTACCTTGACATTTCCCCAACAAAATTGTAAATAATCTTAACCTCCTGTGTCCTCTGACCATCAATCTTCTTGATTTCTCCAATCAGAATCCGGCTAATGAGCCGGTTCAGCACCGCCTCGTCCAGTTCCTCGATGGCGGCATAGCGCCGGATTTCCTTGATAAAAGTGCGGACTTCGCTTTCTTGCGCATCGGCACGACCTTGCATCATTGCCAGGTCATGCAGGCGTTTCTGGTTGGATTCCTGCTCCTGTTCCAGCGCCGCCGTCAGCTTCACAAACCGCTGCTCGGTCAGGATGCCTTTGGCCTTATCGGTGTACAGGCTCAGGAACATCCCGTCAATTTCCTGATTTCGGGCTTCCAGCCGCAGGCGTTCCTTTTCTGTCTGGGAGGCGTCCACCAGATACCGGTGCTCCATCCGGCGGCTGAGCCGCTGGTAGAACGCATCGGCATCCTTCATAGCCTGCGCCGCCAGTTCCTGAATGTCTTTCAGCACCAGATTGTATAAATCCCTGGCCTCTATCTTGTGGCTGGAACAGACCTTGCAGCCCATGCGGTTGTAGGTCTGGCAGATATAGTACGCCTTGTCAATCGGCTCCCGCATTTCGCCGGTGAAGCGGTTCTTCCCGGTTCGGCCCACTTTCTCATACCGCACCTGCATGGACTTCCCGCAGGTGGCGCAGTAGACCAGACCGTGGAACAGATTATAAAAGGGGCAGGAATTCCCCTGAATGGTCGGCCTGCGGTCAATGAGTTCCTGCACCTGTTCCCATTCCTCCGGCGTCACAATGGCCTCATGGCAGCCTCGATCACTTCCCACTGGTCACGGGGAATAATGTCATAGGTGTTGGAGCGGATGCCTTTCTGATGCGTCCGAAAGACCAAATGTGCGCCTTATAGAATGGATTTCTCAGGATGTGACTGATTCTGGCTCCGCCCCAGAAATAATAGTTGGCGTCAAACTCCGTGTTGGCTTTGACATGGGTGATTGGGATTTTTTCTTCCATCAGACGTTTGGAAATCCTCATGCAGCCCAGCCCGTCAAGGGCATAGTCATAGATTTTGCGGATGATTGGCGCTGTCTCAGGGTCAATGATGAGATGCCCCTTGTCCTCCGGGTCACGCATCAGGCCGAAGGGCGGCGTCCCTCCGCAGAACTTCCCCTGCCGGGAGCGGGTGGTGATGCCTGCCAGCACCTTTTTAGAAATATCCCGGCTGTACATATCGTTCAGGATATTCTTAAAGGGCGTAATGTCCATCTCCTGACGGGTCAGGCTGTCCACGCCGTCCGTGATGGCGATATAGCGTACATTGTGTTTGGGGAAAAAGATTTCGATATAGCTGCCAGCTTCAATATAGTTCCTACCAAGCCTGGATAGGTCTTTGGTGATGACGCAGCCGATCTTCCCCGCCTCAATGTCAGCGATCATGCGCTGGAAGGCAGGGCGGTTGAAATTGCGGCCCGTATAGCCGTCATCCACATAATATTCATACTGGAACATTCCATGCTTTTCAGCAAAGTCCCGAAGCATGATTTTCTGGTTGCTGATGCTCATACTCTCGTTGTCGCCGCCGTCATCCAGAGAGATGCGGCAGTAGAGAGCGGTGATTTTCTCATAGACTTGTTTTTTCCTGCTCATAGCGTTCTCCTTCTATGAACAGGGACACGATACCATTATAGTACCATGTCCCTGCCCCTGAATCAACCGTTTTTACGCAGCGTTTTCGGCCATTTCCCGCTGCTGACGCCATTCCTCGAAGTGTTCGCAGGTCTGGCGCTCGATCAGCTGCTCAAAGGCTTCCCGCATGGACTTCTCCCCGGAGAACTCCCGCACCACCACAAAACGGACTTTATTTTTCTGCTGTTTGCTTTTTTCCATAGGCTACCTCCATAGAGTAGCAGGCCAGACGGCAGCACTGGCAACGAAGTCCGGCAACGAACCTCTGAAAACCTGTAAACTACCGTCTGACCTGCAAATCTTACTTTATCAATTTTCTTGAAAAATCTCGTTGTTTTCGTTGCCGGAGATAGAGATAGATATTAGAAAATACCTTATTTACAGGCTTTTTCCGTATCCAGACCGGAGAATCCCCGGCAACAAACCCGGCAACCAAGTGGCAACCATCCCGGCAACAGACCGCTAATTTTATGCGATCCACTCCTTCGGCAGTTCCAGCTGGCAGCATTCTTCCTCGGTCAGCTCCACAAATCCATCTTCGTTGCCGGGCAGTTCGTTGCCGGAAACGTCCCGTTCCCAGCCCCTCTGCCTGCCATATCCGGTGAACATCCGGGGATTGGAGAATGGTTTCCAGCCCGTCACCACCGTGTTCATGATCTCGTTGATATTGTGCAGCTGCCACCGCTTCGGCTCATCGTAGGTGTGGCCCAGCGCCTCCTTGAACAGCTGTTTGGAGCAGACCATGCTGCCGGTGTAGTGTTCCAGAAAGCCCTGTATCTGTCCGGCCTCGGTGTCCTCCGGCATGAAATCCTTCTGCACCTCCACCAGCTGGCGCTGGATGGACTTGCTGAACTTCATAGAGTAGTGGCCGCTGCGGTAAATCGTCATGGCCTCCGCCCAGACCTGTAAAAGATAGGCTCTGGAGGCGTCCTCGTCCTCCAAAATGTGAACCTCTGCATTCTCCGGGTAAATCATGATCGGCAAAAAGCGCCGATTTCCGGCCCGGTCAAGGGGCAGGAAGTCCAGTGTGTTGGACGAACCGCCGAACACACACTGCCGCAGCCGGTCTTTGGGCTGGGCCTCGTAGGGCGTCCGGTAGGTTTCCTTCTGGCGGCTGATAAAGGAGCGGATTTCTTCAATGCTTTTGGCGCTGCTGGTAGCCAGCATCTCCGACATTTCGATAATCCAGTGTCCTTGCAGCTTCAGATACACCCTGTCATCGTCCAGTTTTTTCAGGTCGTCACTGAACCACTCGTCCCGGATCGCCAGCAAGCGGAAGAAGCTGGACTTGCCAGCCCCCTGACCGCCCACCAGACAGAGCATTTCCTCATATTTGGAGCCGGGGCGGAATACCCGCCGGATAGCCCCCAGCAAAAAGTGTTTCAGCATTTCCTCCACATAGTCGCTCTCGTCCGCACCTAAGAAATGATGGAGACAGGAGCGGATGCGGGGCGTCCCGTCCCAGACAAGGCCGTTTAGCACGTCCTGTATGGGATGGTAGCAGTTCTCATTCGCCACGATGGAGAGCGCCGCCGTCATCTTTTTCTCACTGGTCAGGCCATAGGTCTGCTCAAAATAGAGAAGCAGATATTTCACGTCCGTATCCGTCAGGGCACTGGTATTCCTGCGCCAGCCTAAATCCTGTACAATGTCCACCCGGTCAGTCAAAAGGTTCAGGCGGATCGCCCCACGCAGGAGAGGGTCATGGCAGAACACCGTCCGGCAGTTGCCGATGGTGTTGGCGGGCTGGCCCTTCTCGGTGACGGACAGGCTTTCCCGCACCTCATCAACGCTCCGCTCCGGCGCTAAGGCTTCGGCTGCGCTCATGGCGGCCTGCCGGGTGGCTAGCGGTAAACTCTGATATTCGCTGCTCAATCTTCCTCACCTCTTTTCCATACTCAGCGACCACGGAAGCACGTTCCTCCATGCTGCCGGACAAGAGAATATCCAGCAGATATTCCGTGTACGGTTTCTTTTGCAGGGCCTCCACGAACAGCGGATTCCACGCTTCATCCGGCGTCTGCGGGGCGTATTCCTTCTCCCAGCGTTCCAGCAGATGCAGGTAATTGCACAGCACCCGGAAACATTTCTGCTCCGCCTGCCGGTAACGCAGTTCCTCGCTGATTTTTCGCTTGACCGGCCTCCTGCGGGGCGGGTCATGGCCTTTGGCGTCATAGTGGACAGAGAAATCCTCCGCCAGCTTCAGCGCCGCCTCCTTACTGCTCAGACTAAACAGACGGGCGGTAAAATCAATCACATCCCCATCTGCCTGACAGCCAAAGCAGTGGAACCGATGGTCAATCTTCATACTAGGATGTTTGTCATCATGGAAGGGACAGTAGGCCATGCCATTCCTGCCAACCTGCACCCCGTAATATTCCGCAGCCTGCCTTGTGGTGACAGACTCCTTCACCGCTTCAAATATATTCGATTTTCTCACCTCCAGGCAGAGAAAAAAGCACCCGTTTCCGCAGAAAATCAGGTGCCTCATAACTCCATATCGTGTTTCTTTTTCGGAGCAATCCGCCCCTCACGTTCCCAGCGTTCCCGGTTATCTCGGTCAGCGTTCAGCCTGCCTTTCGCCAGCTTCTCCCGGATGGATTCTCTGGCCTTCTCCTTAATCTGCTCCTTACCGGCCTTCTTGACCTCCGGCTGCATGAGAGTTTTCTGGATTTTTGCCAGGGCGTTCTGCATGACCCGTTTGATTTTGGTAATCACTCCATCCAGACGGGCGGCAGCGTAGTCACGCTCCTTCTTCGGGGCCTTCCGCTCCGGCGAAAGCACCCACTTTTTCGTTTCCTCGATCAGACGAATATCTTCTTTGTGTGTCTCCTGCCGGACGGTATCGGTCACCACCTCCACCGCCTTGTCATAGGCCGCATCGGAAACATCATCTAACAGCGTCTCCACGTCCTCGATTTTGAGCGTCAGTTCTTCCAGCTTCTGCTCCTGCGCCGCAAGCTGCTCCTTCTGCTTCATCAGGATATAATCCTGTTTTTCCAGATAGTCCCGCCCGCCGTAGGACGGCTCCTGATCCAGATGCAGCCCATGCCGTCTGGCGATGTCAAACAGGATCGTCCGGCAGACCGCATCAAAGGTCTGCTTGCGGTTGTTGTTCCGGCCTTTGGGCTTCTCCGGGTTGGGGAGAGGGATGCCAAGTTCTTCCAGCGCCTTTTCCTGCTGGGGGCACAGTTCCCCATAGCGGTTCTCACAGTCAAAGACGTGCCGCTCATGGATGTGGGGCGTCCCCTCGTCCAGATGGAGCGCCCAGTCCAGGATGTGGATATGGGAACCGAAGCGGCGCTCAAATTCCTGATAAAACTCATTGACGATGGAAAAGAGCGTATCCGGCGAGACGGATTCTCCCATCGTGCCGATCTGGTAGATACTTTCCTCCGGGCAGGTCTTGTTGTTTTTCAGCAAGTCCTCCACAGTGCGGTTGCGCTCGGTGTGCCGGGTTTTCTCATTCCGGGCGTTCTGAGCTTCCACATAGCCGCCGTAATGCTCGTAGTAATACATCCGCTCGATTTCCTCAAAGCTGAAATCCGGCTGCTCCGGGTTCTCCCGGAACTCATGGGTGGTAAAGCCCCGGTAGCAGTCCCAGTAGACATTTTGCCTTGCCCGTTCTGCGTCAATGTGTTCGCTGTTCTCCACATCGAACCGGCGGTCATTGTGGCGGGGATTATAGGTGCCATGCTTGCCGGAGCGTCCATTGTGTCGTGTCAGTTTCAAACAGATTTCCTCCTTCCTGCGAAGATGTTCTGGGGCCGGGGAAGGGGCGGCGAAGCCGCAAATCCTGCGAATTTTGCGTCAGGTAATACCCAATACAAGTTGACGCAGGCATCAACTTTCCCTGGGCAAGGCGTTTCACCCTTGACCCGATGGGGCGGCTGCCCTCAACTGCCAAGCACTTCGTCCTTGACCCGATAATGGCTGCCGCCCTTAACCTGCCAATGGGCGTTGCCCCTTGACCCCAGCAGTGCGCTGCCGCCCCTGCACCCCGCCACAAAGGGCTGGCCGCCTCTGTACTTCCGCACCGGCGAAGCTGGCTTCCACCGCAGGACGGTGTTTGCCAGTTTCACCGGCTCCGTATCCACACATTTGCGCCCATAGGCGGGGAGTGGATACGGAATACGCCTGCGGGGATTGCCGGTCAAAACATCGGGTGCAGACCCGTCATTTTTCCCGTAAACACCCCGATTTTAGGCGATTTTTTCTTCCGTTACCACCACCTGAAAGCCATGCTCCTTTGCGTACTCCCTTGCGGCGGCTTTCCGTTCTTCGCTGTACGGAGGCACCAGCCGGATCGACAGCCGGGACTTGTCCAGCACATAGGTCACGCTGCCCTCCGGCGTGCTGCGCTCCAACCGGCACAACAGTGGGTACTTCCGGCTGAAATCAGCCAGCCTGCGCTTCAAGCTGGCGTTGAAGGTGTAGACGCTGGCAAGGTTCTCCGCCTCGTTCCAGTTGATGATGGTTTCTTTCTCATACTTAGACAGCTTCTTCATACAGATCCTCCTCATAATCGGTGTAAGATTTCAGCACACGCAGGTTGCGCTTGAGACGGCGGTACTCGTCCATCTCCATGCGCAGATGGTGATAAAAATCCTCGTACCAGCTTTCGTTCATCTCCGTCTCCACCTTCCGGGCCAGCCCCAGCATCCGGCGTTTGGCCTCCGGGTCAACCGTCAGAGCCGTCAGCCATTTCAGCCGTGTCACCGTATTGTGGTGGCTGAGACAGCCGTAAGCGTAGAGAATCTTCTTTTCTTTCATACTCAGTGTCATAATGATTTCCTCCATTTCTTTGCTGCGGAGCCATGCGCCCCGCATGATAAACTTGTTTCCTGTCCGCCGGTCTGCCTGCAAGCCGCTCCTGCCCGGAATTTCTCCCGGCGTATCGGCCTCTTTGGTGTGCTCGATTTCTGTCCTGGCGTCACTTCCCCGGAGGCCATACCCCTTGCAGCCGGTCATTCGATTTTCAAGGTTCTGTGCCTGTCTGCAAGAACCAGTTTACCGAAAAAAGAGGCCCTTTCCCGTATATCCAAAACGTCGGAAAAACGCTCGAAATCCGCATATTTCCACGCTTATGGAATCGTGCTATAATGGGTGTAATCACTGAAAAAGATAACGAGAGAGGGGGCTTTGGATGTACGCAAAGCTGACAATCCCGGAGCGGCTCAAAGACCTGCGGGTGGTGGACAAGCACCTGACGCTGGAACAACTGGCGGAGCAGACCGGCCTGTCTAAATCCGCGCTGGGAAAATACGAAACCGATGACTACAAGGACATCAGCCCGTTTGCGATTGCAACGCTGGCGGACTTTTACGGCGTGTCCACCGACTATCTGATGGGGCTGACGGAAAATAAAAATCACCCAAACACAGAACTTCAATCTCTGCATCTGAGTGATGATATGGTGGAACTTTTGAGCAGCGGCAAAATCAACAACCGGCTTCTCTGCGAACTGGCTGCCCACCCGAATTTCCGGCGGCTGATGATAGATATGGAAATCTGCATCGACCAGATCGCCAATATGCGGGTGGAGCAGATGAATCTGGTGTTGGAGGCCACCCGGCAGACCGTCATGAGCAAGTATGCGCCCGGAGAGGATGACCTCTATATGCGGACGCTGGAACTGGGGCAGGTGCAGGAAAGCGATTTTTACAGCCATGTCATGCACGATGATCTGGACAGCATCGTCCGGGACATCCGGGAAGCACACCGCAAGGACAAGACCACCGCCGACCCGCAGCCCACGCTGGATGACGTCAAGGAAAAGTTTGAACAGGCGCTCGAACAGGGCAGCCAAGAGGAAGTGGTAATCCACGAATTTTGCGACAGAATGCAGATACCCTTCGAGAAGATTTCCTCAGAGGACTTCTCTGCATTTTTGCGGATACTGAGCCTGTCCAAAATGCTCAAAAATCCCAACAACATGAGAGGAAAGGCCAAGCCGCAGCCGTACTATGCGCCCAAGCGGAAGAAACGCAGATAACAGGAAAGCCGCCCAATCTGTACCGTTGGACGGCTTTCGACCCGTTTGTGGGCGGAATAAAATATGTGGTTATACATCCGTTAGCTGACCGTTTTCATCAGCTTTTTCATAAACTTCCAGAGACGGATGCCATCTTTGAGGCCCAGCCGGTAAAAGAAGCACTCGCTTTCTGCACCAGAATCGAAAATAGAATCACAGTAGTGTCTTACAGCGTCCTTCTGTTCCTCAGACAATGCGCTGATTGCTTTTTCATACTCGTTTTCCAAGCGAAGGCAGTCCTCTTTTTTCTCCGTGCCGGTTTCTGCCTCCCGCCACTTAGCAAACTGGCTCTGCATCCGCTCCTGAATCATCAAATCAACCAATTTTTCTATATCTGTACCCATAAGCGCCCCTCCTTATGCTGGGCGGATATAATTCCGGTATGTTTCCAGGACGGAATCTGACACACCGCTTTTATATACTTTGCGGATGTCGGAGATTTCCTCTTGCTTCAGCAGTTTCAGCCATTTCAGCAGCTCAGCCCTGCCGTTGGCAAAGTTACAATAACGCCCATCGGCGTATTCGATACGGTATCTCATAGACAGGCACCTCCTTAAACAAAAATCATCTCAGAGAGGATGATTTCCTCTGCTCGGCTGCGAATGCTGTTCATGCCCCCGACCCACGCAAGCTGGTCACGGGCTTTCAGTTCCTCGGTGACACCCTCCGCCTCCTGCATCTGCGAGACGATACACGCCAGCCGGTCAGCGGCCTGTTCGTTCAGGTCAGCAAGATATGTCCAGAGTTTTCCCGACAGAAGCAGGGCATTGTACTGGCCGGGCCGGTGTTCTTGCAGAAACGCTTTGTGCATCCGGCCCCACCGCCCAATGGGGCGGCTTTCCTCCGGTAGCTCCAGATCGGGGATGTAGTAGTCTCCCACCAGCGTGTAGCTGATTCCGTTTTGATGGATTTTCTTTGGTAAATGCTCCATGTTCGACCTCCTGTATTCAGTTATTTCAGAATCCAGTTGATCGTGTCCCTGTTCATGATAAATTCAAGGCAACTGAACTCTTCACGAACAAGTATGGCATATCTTTCCCCAACTTTTGATAGTTGAGAGAGTGGGAAGTTTCACGCCCACGGCTCTCTCCGGTGTTGTAGGTGTCGATGGTTTCCTTTCCCAGCACGGCAGCCAGCTCCTTGAGGGTGGTTGGCTCCTTACCGCCCAGGAAGATGGAAGTATCCATGTTGCCGATGATGGTATCTGCGTTATCCTTATAGATCGCCTTCAGCTGACTCTGTGCCTGCAACACCAGACAGGCGGAAATCTCACGGCTTCGGATGGTGGCCACCAGCTTTTCCAGCTTAGGGATCTGGCCGATATTGGCGCACTCGTCAATGAGACAGCGCACATGGACCGGGAGCCTGCCGCCATACACATCGTCGGCTTTTTCGCAGAGCAGATTAAACAGCTGGGTGTAGCACATAGAGATCAGGAAGTTAAAGCTGTCATCTGTATCACTCATAATGAGGAACAGGGCAGTTTTCTGGTCTCCCAGAGTGTCCAGCTCCAGCTCATCATAGGCTGTGACCTCACGCAGCTCTGCAATGTCGAATACCGCAAGGCGCGCACCACAGGAAATCAGGATCGACTTGGCTGTTTTTCCAGAGACGAAAAGTCAAGGACTTTTTCATCAAATTCACAAAGAAGTCACATTTTGCGGACTTCCTCACGGAGCAGACGCTTGATTTTGTCCTCCATCGTCTCTTTTGCGGTCTGGCTGAAATGGACACGGACGATATAGGTTGTCTTGCCGATCTGCTTTCTGACAGTCGGGCAAGTGGCGGTGTTAGTTGCGGTATTGTTCATTCAAAATCCTCCTGTAAATGAAAAATGCCCGGTGACTGTTCATCATCGGGCGGTGTCGGTATGATGGAACAAGGCAAGGCGGCAACATTAAGGTATCTATAAAAACCTTGCCGTCTTTGCCACGCTTGCCGTGTTCCTGTTGTCAGTTTCGGAGATAGCAGACCCATGCTGTGCCGTCTTTCTCGGTCACAAGTCTGTCCCCGATACGGCTCTTTGCCGTTCTCATGGTGCGTGAAGAAATCCCACGCTCATTGACTGCCTTTTCCAACTCTGCGCTCGGCATACGCTTTCCGTCCGCAAGCAGTTCCAGAATGAGCATTTGCGCCTGTGCGGTCTTGCTCTCGGTCTTGGCGGTGTCTGTCCCGGCAAGAAGCTCGTCAGCGGTAATGTCATAAGCCCCTATCCACTCAAAACCTTTCTCATCTCCCAGAGAAAAGGCAAGGGACTGTCCGGGCGGCGCAAGGGAGCTTTTCTCATGGATAAGCACCCTCGTTGTCGGACTGTCCTTCAGCTTGCCAATAAACAGCAGACTGCGGACTGCCGCCGTAATGTCGATAGACCCCAATCCCCGGTAGGTGCTTTGCGTTCCTGCGGCTTTGTTCAGGTGTCCAATCAGCACGATAGCGCACCCAGTAGCCTGTGCAATGTCTCCCAGACTGCGGAAGATGGGACGGACTTCATTTGCCCGGTTCATGTCCACATCTGCGCCCAGAAACGCCTGTACCGGGTCAATGATAACAAGCCTTGCGTTGTTCTCACGGATTGCCCTTGCTATGCGCTCATCGGCAAGGGTCAGCGGTGTGTCCCTATCGTCAATGACAAGCACTCTTTCAAGGTCTGCTTCCGCTTCCATCAGCCGGGGCTTGACGGTATCGCCCAGACCGTCCTCTGCGGTCTGGTAGATGATATTGAAAGGCTCAATTGTCTCCATACCGGGCAAAGGCTTTCGGTTGGTGCAAGCCGCCGCAAGACGCATGGCAAAGTAGGTCTTGCCCTCGCCGGGGTTGCCCTGTATGATGGTCAGCTTTCCAAAGGGAATATACGGAAACCATAACCAATCCACGCTCGTAAGCTCCACATCTGCCATACGGAGCATTGGGACAGGCTGGGCGGTGGGCAGCTCTCGCAGCGTGATTGTCTCGGCTATGAATTTGCGGCTGGGAATGTCCCCTTGCTGACGGAGAACATCGTTCCAGTCTTTCCTTGCCGGGACAAGGCGAATGACGGCGATCTCGCCGGGAATGTCCTGTGCCAGCCGGGTGCAGGCTTCACTTCCTGCGGTGTCGCTGTCAAGGCAGAGGAACACTTTTCGGGTGTCCTTACGTTCAGAAAGGAAACGGTCAAGGGCTTTGCCTGAAACGCCGCCCAGGGCAAGGTAGCTCCTTGTCTGCCAGTCCTGCGGATAAAGGCAGATAAAGGACAAAAGGTCAATCGGTGCTTCAAAGACAAAGAGCTGGTTGCCGTTTCCCTCATAGTGGAACGGATAGGATTTGTCAGACCCGGCAATGTCCTGCCTGAATGGGTCTGCCGTTCCTCGCACATGGGCGTATCTCGGCGTACCGCTTCGGTCTCTGCCGACAAACACAACATTGTGCCGCTTTGCGTCCTCGTAAATATCCCCGGAAAGAAGAAAAGCCTCAACAAGCGTTTTGTTGAGACCTCGGCTTTCGCAAAGATATTGAATTGCTCTGCCGGCTGTTCTGTTGTGCAAGGGCAAGTGAAACGCTGTGGGCGGTGCTGTGCTGGCTTCGCTCTGTCCCTCGGCGCTTTCGCCGGTTAAGAGCTGGACTGCTTCGGGAAAGGACTTGCCGTAAAACTCCATGACAAAATCAATGGGATAGCCGCCCTTGCTCTGGCTGTGGCGAAACCATTTGTTTCCACGAACGGTCAGGCTGTCATGTTCTTTCCAGCGGTATTCCCGTCCGCTTTTGATAAGCGTCTCTCCCTGTGTGCGGAGAAAATCTTCCAGACTGACGGCGTTTGCCCGGTCAATCTGCGCTTGGGTGTAATTCATCGTGATAGTTCCTCCTTTTTGTGTCGTGTTTGGGGTCGATTTTGGAGCATTTGTTCCTCTGTACGCTCGTTAAATCGGGCGGCAGTATCTACACATGACTTGACCTTCCAAAGACGGTGTAAATCGTCTCTGACGGTCTTAAACTCGCCATAGGTGGT
>NZ_QUMG01000018.1:0-94247 GCF_003482095.1 Blautia sp. OF09-25XD | reverse complement strand
ACTCTACAACAAACATATCAACATTTTAACAAACGCTATTTCAAAGGATCTATAATACTTCTAGCCATATTCTTAAACGATTTTTTTATAATGCTTAAATCAACTTTTAAACTTATCCTCTAATTAAAATGAGGACTACCACTAATTAACACTGTAGCAACCCTCATCTTTCTTACATTTTAGTGATTAGCATTAGATCCAAATACACTTGTGTATAACTGATTCTGCGCCTGAGCTTTCTGAACATAGGCAGACCCACACGTAGAAAAGCATGTGCATGAACACGGTCCATTTGCATAAACACTCACATTATTTCTTCCCTTATGTTCTTTCTTTTTAAGCGTTTTCTTCATTTGAATACCTCCCTTCGAGCATAATTTTATTACCCATTGCGATCGCAAAAGTAATCCAGTAAATTTTAGTCGTCTAAAAGTTGCATTATTATCCATTTATATGCGTTATAACAATTTTCAAACTGCATTTGCTCCATCCTTGTTTTCACATTCCATCCTTTTTTATCAAAAACCTCAAAATCTATCAAACTATTACTTTCAAATATATTTTTATCCGTTTGAATAATAAGCACATCTGGATTGTATATTGTATTTACTGCCATTATTAACGTCTCTGTCACATTCCCATGCGTATAAAATTCTAATGGAATTTCTGCCACGCAAGACTCTTTTAGGTTCTTTTCTGATGTTAATACTATACACTCATAGTCTTCCTTCCCAAAACACTCATATAACAACTTTGCCCCAATAACAGTACGTGTTAAAATTATCGGAATTGACCACGCTTTATTATTCACAATCCCATTCCATTCCAATTCTTTTTCATAGATACATTTGTTTATATGATTCATAATAAATTTTTTTGCATCTTGGTATGAACCTTTTTTATTTTTCCTTAAATAACATATCAAAAGCACAGTAATAATCGGAGCTGCAAAACTATTTGATTTGTATTCTTTCCCAACAATCTTCTTTAAAACGTCATCAAAATTTAACTGTATCGAATTCATTTCCGAAAAAGGAAATGATTTAGACACCGAAATTTCTTTTTCCTGCAATTTAGCAATATAATTTCTTACCCCGAAAACCCCATCAAAGCATGCCGGCCATGTAGGAAAGTTTGTATTTGATAGCGCTGCACATAATATCATTTTATTAGAAACCATTTGTTTTATAATATTTTCTATCTTTTTTGCATCTATATAATTTGTTGTTCCAACACTCATATGCACAAGTTTTATCTTTTCTTTTAAGCACCATTCTAACGCCGCTTTGAATGAATCAATGCTACCTCTTTCCCCTGTTTCCATAATTTTTATAGAGATAAATTCTACCTCTGGGCAAAAATATTTGATGATACTATAACACTTATCGCCATGTGTTAGTTTATATCTCTTTCTAAACAGATTATCTTTTTTTTCAGAATTGCACAAAACAACTTTTTTATTCTCATCAACATAGTATTCATTCTCACTCAGAAACAGCCCCCCTGCTGTCCCGTCATCTATAATTACATATTTTCCATCGTTTTTTTTATTTTTCATATGCAAATAGTCTTGTTCAGCTTTTCTTTTTCGTCTACATACTTACATTATATCTATATTTCTTCTTTTTTCAATGTGCTTTTTGTACATATTTTCAGTTTTTATTCATTATAAATTCACATAAATATTTTTTTTCACAAAAACATGTAATTTTT
Source organism: Blautia sp. OF09-25XD (assembly GCF_003482095.1). NCBI lineage: Bacteria > Bacillati > Bacillota > Clostridia > Lachnospirales > Lachnospiraceae > Blautia > Blautia sp. OF09-25XD. Next base: position 92,534 of record NZ_QUMG01000018.1, on the reverse strand, counting down.
TTTTATATAAATACGTATATTTATAGATATTTCTTTTCATATCAGTTCAACCCCCATATTTTCCACAACTCTCAACTTTTTCCACTAATATCCTATTTGTTCTTTCATTTCCATTCTTATCCCCTTCTATCTAGCAGATTCTTCCGCTCTCAACTTCAGAGAAAAAGCGGTCGGCGTGTGGGCGGCGGATGCGGTGGGAGGGGAGAAACGTGCCGGGGCGCGGGGCATTGATTTGGGTGGGAGCGGAACCTGACGCGGACGGGACGGAACGGGGGAGATGAAATCCGGCTCACAAAGCCGGATTTCAAGAGACACTGAGTCGGGAAAACATCAGTTTTCCTGACGAATTGTCTCGGTGCTCCCCCGTTCCGTCCCCATCCACGCCAAGGTCTCCCGCCCCACCCAAATCACAGCCCCGCACCCCGGCACGTTTCTCCCCTCCCACCGCATCCGCCGCCCACACGACGTCCGCTTTTCCTCGTCCCCCCTCCCACCAAAAAACGGCCCCACAAGGAACCGTTTTTTCTCATCTTATAATACATTCTTCAACAGCATCAGCACCGGATTATTCTCCCGAATCCATGCCAGCGCCATATCGCCCTGGATCTGCTTCATGCATACATTCCCCCAGTGTGTCGCCTGAAAGCAGTACACCACCGCAAAGAAAATCCAGATCCACAGCACCGCACGCACGACACCAAGTCCTGCTCCTCCCATGCGGTTCAAAAAGCTGATCCCCGGAATCTCCGCAATCAATTCCACAATTTTCACCGCAATCGTCACGAAAACAACGGCAAGCACCAGCGTCAGAAAGAAAGCAATCCCTTTCATAATCTTTTCCGATACCGCCTTCGCCGCGTAGGATGCCAAACTGTGCAGCTGTTCCTCCTGGTACTCCCGCACCGCGCCGCTTCCGAGGATCTGGTTCACCAGCTCCTCCGGCACGCCCATGCTCTCCAGCCATTTCTTCTGCACATCCTGGTTTTCCCCCGACAGAAATTCATTGTTTTCAAATGTCTCTAAACATTTCTTCTCCACATACTGCGGCAGCGTTGTCCGCTCATTCAGCACATCCGTTACATACGGATTCATCCAGATCGCCAGTCCTGTCACCAGAATCAGGGACACCATGGACAGCACTGTCCGGACCAGCCCCTTTCGATATCCAGCCAGCGCGGAAAGAATACACACCGCAAGTAATACGTATCTCAGCCAATTCATGTTTTTCTTCTCCTATTTCAGCCGGATCATCGAAACGCCGTCCTCCTCCGCGAGCAGATACCGGTTCTGCCCCATGCCGAGGATCTCGTGAATCTGTGTTTCGCTGACCACGCCGCTGTACTTCTTTCTTCCATTTAAGGTATATACACACAGTTCCTGCCGGTTCGTCAGCAGAATCTGTTTTTCTTCTATCTGAAGGTTCTGGTAATAGAAATCCAGATTTTCATCCGCAAGCTGTTTTCCTTTCAGATTGTAGATTTTCATCCGGTACGGATGATCGTCACTCTCCCCGCGCAGAATCAGAACCACGCGGTCGTCTGCATACGCGCAGCTTAAAATTTCTCCATCTTCTGATACGCTCACTGTCTCTTTCGGCTTGTTCGTTCCTTCATAGATGCGGAAGCCGTTGTCAAAGAAGGCAACCCATGAGGATGTTCCCGCGGTTTCGATCTGCGGGCACAGCATATCGGTATAGCTCGATGAACTTGCAAGGTTGTCCACCAGATCCTCGCCCCTGCTCCCGAAATTGTAGAAAGCGACCTGTGATTTCATCTTGCCGCCGTCTTCGTAAGCGTAGGAAACCGCCATCCAGAGTCCGTCCGAAGAAAGCGAGAGATCCATCGGATAGCCCGGACTGTCCATATTCGGGTGGGAGGAGGCGATCTCCGTTCCATCGGTATTATAGTATTTGATCCAGCTCTCCCCGTTGTTTTCCAGAATCGCCGCAACGACGCCCTGGCCTGCAACGGATGCTTTCACGATCGGATACGACGCGGTAATTTCGCCGGCCTTTCCATCGGCATCGTATACAACAATTTTCGTTCCGTTTTTATCATAAATGGCAATTGCATCGCCGCAGGATATCATCTGCGGATTTTCCATGGTATAATGATCGCTCCAGAGGGTCTGATTTTTCCGGTCGCGCAGTTCGATGCCGTCGATGCCGTAGCGCACGATCTTATTTCCGGATTTCTGAAACATATACGTATCGGTGTCTTCGGTCTCTGTTGCCTGCAGCGTGTCGTATCCCTGAAAAGTACGCAGCTGAATCCATACCCCTGTACCGATTCCGGCTGCGAGAATGGCTCCCGCAAGGATTCCGACGGTGATCCGGCGTCTGCGTTTTCTTTTTCTGTTTTCTGCTTTATACTCCTCAAGATCCCGGACTTTTGCTCCGTTCTCCTGTTCTTCTCTGTTTTTTCCGTCCATTTTCATTCCCCTTATGTTCTTTTCGGACTTATTTTCTGCCGCCCTTTCGGCCGCAGTTTGATTCCGCTCTAGTGTACCATATTTTTCTCTATTTTGGGAGGTATATTTTCTGCCCCGCATATATGAGGTCTTCCACCGCGATCTGGTTCAGTTCGCAGATATCTTTCACTCTGCTCATCGTTCCGTAATATCTCTCACTGATTTTCGAGAGGCTGTCCCCCTTCTGTACGGTGTACTCCTGCCAGACCTGCGCGGCGGTTTCTGCCGTCTCACTGCCGGAAGCAGTTCCCGGGGCGGACGATGGCTCTGCTCCCGGTGCTGGATCTGTCTGCGCCGTACCGGTATTGTTCTCCGCTGCACCAGTCTGCTCCCCGCCGAATGTGCTTTGCTCTCCGCTGCCTGCCGGATCCGTTCCGGATAAATTCTGCTCCTCACTTACCGCCGCGCTCCCGCTCTCATTTTCCGTTTCCAGTTCCGTTCCTGTGCTTTCCGGTGTCGAAGTATTTTCCCCTGTGTTTCCCTCTTCCGCCGCTGATGCTTCCGCTGCACTCTCCGCCGTCTGTGTCTTCTCTCCCTGTACGTTTCCCGCCACTGCTACCGTCTGCTCCTTTGTTTTCCCCGGAAACGGCAGCGCATCTCCGTATTTCTGCGTCACCGTCACAAGAAGCGCCGCAGCCGCGCATGCTGTCATCGCATAGAGGATCGGCTTTCTGTGATCGTGTTCCGGCTCCTCCCCGCTCTTCTCCTCAATCATCTTCCGAAAATCGCTGACAGCGCGGTCGGGCACGCTCTCTCCGTTTTCGATCGACCGGTTCTGATTCTGATCGATCAGATACGACTGCATCGGCTCATTCTTTTCATAATAAATGTAAAAGCCTCCCGTGCTCCGCAGGGTGCCGCCCTCGTACGTATAGAAGGTTTCCTCTTTTTCCTGTCCGTTGACGCGGAACAGCGTCTTGTCATTTCCGCCGAAGTGGTTCAGATGCGCTCGGATGATCTGTTCATTCAGATCCTCCCCGTATCCCGGAAGAGAAAGTGCCCAGCCGAGGATCTGCTGGTTTTTGAAATATTTTTCCATCACATCGTGGACCTCCGTCCATACTGCATCATCGAAGACCAGGTGATCCGGCGCCGGCTCCATCGTATGAATCGCGGCCGCGCTGCGGATAAAAAAGTAGGAAATTCCGTCCGCCCACTTAAATTCGCCGAACAGCATGGCGGCACGTCCCTCTGGTGCGGAAAATATTTTTTCAGAAAGGTTCCGACATAATCTTCCAGATAAATCCGCTCCCTGCCGTTCGTATCACCGACCTGGCGGATATTTTTCGGCAGATGAAAGTATCCCTCGTTGCCGTTCGCCTGCTCTTTGTTTTCTTTATAGACAATCTCAATCATGCTTTTCACCCCTTTTTGCCTACTTTATCACGGATGTTCCGCGAAAAAGATCGTTTTGGGGCAGGGCTGTCACGGTTTTTTCCGACTGTTTTCCCGTTTTTCTGCACCAGAGGGCATGTCATGTTTTTTTCATTGCAGGAATAGTTTATACCATATACGGTTAAACTGTGGATGATTCTTCTGAAAGGCAGGTACCGGTCATGTTTCGAAAAAAAGACGCCGAAGTTTACTACATCAATGAGCGAAGCCGCAGCGCCAGCGAAGAGCTGGCGTCGCTGTTTTCTTACTGCATTCAAAAGGACGGACGCATATTCCGTGAACTGGTATTTCTCTGCATCGGAAGCGACCGGATCACTGGGGATTCCTTAGGACCGCTGATCGGGTACCAGCTTTCGCCGTACTGCAGCCGCGTTTTTCATGTCTACGGAACTCTGGATGACCCGGTGCACGCCCTGAATCTGCCGGACCGGATTTCGTACATCCATTCCCGCCACCCGGAGGCACTGCTCGTTGCGATCGATGCTTCGCTTGGTTCGCGGCGTCATCAGGGATACATCACGATCGGAAACGGGGCGATCCGGCCGGGCGCGGGGGCAGGAAAGACGCTGCCCGAGGTCGGGGATATTTTTATCACAGGCATTGTGAATGTATCGGGCAGTTTTGAGCAGCTTCTTCTGCAGACAACCCGGCTTGCGACGATTTTTCATATGGCGGAATCCATCTCGCAGGGAATCCTGCTCGCCTGCCGGGAACTTGAGGCGGCCGGGACAAGCGAACTTCTGCTTTAAGAAAAACTGCAGACAACAAAACAGGCAGAGACTGCACCGTTTTCTGGTATGGCCTCTGCCTGTTTTCTTTTGTCATTTATTTCGAAAAATCTTATTTACAGAACTCTTTTACCTGCTCGTAAACGCCCTCGCCGTCGAGTTTGTATTTTGCAAGAAGAGCGACTGCCGGGCCGGACTCTCCGAAGACGTCCTGTACACCGATTTTCTTCACCGGAACCGGGCATTTCTCTGCCAGTGCGTCGCAGACTGCGCTTCCAAGTCCTCCGATGACGGAGTGCTCTTCTACGGTTACGACTTTACCGGTCTCTTTTGCTGCTGCTACGATCAGCTCCTCATCCAGCGGTTTGATGGTGTGGATGTTGATGATCTTGGCATCAATGCCGTCTGCGGCAAGTTTCTCTGCTGCTTCCAGAGCGGAGCTTACGCAAAGGCCTGTTGCAACGATGGTGACATCCTTGCCTTCACGGAGAACAACGCCTTTTCCGAGCTCAAATTTGTAATCCGGTCTGTCGTTGATCACCGGCACTGCCAGACGTCCGAAACGAAGGTAAACCGGTCCGTTGTATTCATAAGCTGCTTTCACGCAGGCTTTTGCCTCTACATCATCTGCCGGGTTCAGGATGACCATGCCCGGGATGGTTCTCATCAGGGCGATATCCTCATTGCACTGATGTGTTGCGCCGTCTTCTCCTACGGAAATTCCGGCATGGGTAGCACCGATTTTTACGTTCAGATGCGGGTATCCGATAGAGTTGCGCACCTGCTCAAACGCACGGCCTGCGGCAAACATCGCGAAGGTGCTTGCGAACGGAACGATGCCTGTGGTGGAAAGACCGGCAGCGATTCCCATCATATTACATTCTGCGATACCACAGTCGATGTGACGGTCCGGATATGCTTTTTTGAACACACCGGTCTTGGTTGCTGCTGCAAGGTCAGCGTCGAGTACGATCAGATTGTCATGGTCTGCGCCAAGTTCAACCAGTGCATTACCGTAACTTTCTCTTGTTGCGATTTTCTTTACTTCTGACATAACGCTTCACCTGCCTTTTCCAGTTCTGCCATAGCAATTGCGTATTCTTCATCGTTCGGAGCTTTTCCGTGCCAGCCTACCTGGTTCTCCATGAAGGAAACGCCTTTTCCTTTTACGGTCTTTGTGATGATGGCGGTCGGCATGCCTGTTACGGTGCGCGCCTCATCAAATGCAGCTTTCAGCTGATCGAAATCGTTGCCGTCCGCTACGTTGATTACGTGGAAGTTGAATGCCTCGAATTTTTTGTCGATCGGGTACGGACTGTTGACATCTGCTACGTTTCCGTCGATCTGAAGTCCGTTGTTGTCTACGATCACAACGAGGTTGTCCAGATGTTTTGCTCCGGCAAACATGGCTGCCTCCCAGACCTGACCTTCCTGGATTTCACCATCGCCAAGAAGTGTATAAACACGAAATGCTTTGTTCTGCAGTTTTGCACCGAGTGCCATTCCGACTGCTGCGGAGATTCCCTGTCCGAGGGAACCGCTTGACATATCAACGCCCGGGATATGTTTCATATCCGGATGTCCCTGCAGGTAAGAGCCAAGGTGACGAAGGGTCAGCAGGTCTTCTTTCGGGAAGTAACCTTTTTCAGCCAGTGCTGCGTAGAGTCCCGGCGCTGTGTGGCCTTTCGAAAGTACAAAACGATCGCGGTCCGGATCTTTTGGATTTTTCGGGTCCACGTTCATTTCTTCAAAATACAGATACGTGAAAATATCGGCTGCAGACAGAGATCCGCCCGGATGGCCGGCCTTTGCTGCATGGACGCCGCTGACGATCCCTTTGCGGATCTCATTGGCCGTCTTCTGAAGTTCTAACTTGTTCATGTCTTTTCTCCTTGTTTAGTTGGATCGGAATCAAAAGCTGGAAATATCGCTATTGTTCACTTTGTTCACAATACCATATTTCCAGCTTTTATGCAATCATGTTTAGGTCTTATTCGCCGAATACAGCTTTGTAGTCAGCCTGGAATTTTGCGATTCCGGCGTCGGTCAGAGGATGTTTGGTCATCTGTACGATTACGTTGTATGGAACAGTTGCAATGTCTGCACCAGCCAGTGCGCAGTCGGTTACGTGGATCGGGTTGCGGACGCTTGCTGCGATGATCTCGGTGTCGATACCGGCTACGTCGAAGATCTCAACGATTTCACGGATCAGATCAACGCCGCGGGTGCTGATGTCATCGAGTCTTCCAAGGAATGGGGAAACATAAGTTGCACCTGCTCTTGCAGCCAGAAGTGCCTGGTTTGCGGAGAAGATCAGGGTTACGTTTGTCTTGATGCCCTCTGCGCTCAGAACTTTAACAGCTTTGAGTCCTTCTACGGTCATCGGGATTTTAACAACCATGTTTGGATGGATGGCTGCGATCTCACGGCCTTCTTTGATCATGCCTTCTGCATCTGTTGTGGTAGCTTTTACCTCGCCGCTGATCGGTCCGTCTACGATCTCGGTGATCTCTTTGATGACCTCTTTGAAGTCACGTCCTTCTTTTGCGATCAGGGACGGGTTGGTGGTAACGCCGCAGATAACGCCCATGTCGTTTGCTTTTTTAATGTCCTCTACTTTTGCTGTGTCGATGAAAAATCTCATGTTGTTTTTCCTCCCATATTCATACTTTCGTAAGGTTTCGGGGCCTGTTGTTTTCCGCAGAACGGCTCCGTTTTTCTGTTATCTCCAGTATAGATATGTTTGGTTTTTCCGTCAAGTCGGCCTCATTTTTATTAATTAATTTTATTATTTATAAATACTATTTTATAAATTACTCTGGCGGATTTTTTCTCATTTTTTCCGGTTTTTCCTTTTCTTTGTGTTTTCCCGGTTTGCGTCGGAGCTGTTTTATTCAAAATTATTAATAATAATTTCAGCCGTCCTATTTATTTTTTAATTTTTCGGTTCTTGCATACGAAGTGCTGCGCCGCACGATCAGTTTCGGCTCATACTCGACATGATACGTGCTTAAGGGTTCATTGCCGTCCTGGCTTTCCCGAAGAGACTGGATTTTCCGCAGGATGATATCGCACGCATCGCGGCCCTTCAATGGCACATAGTGGTCGATCGTCGTCAGGGAAATCGAGCGGAAGCTGGAATAGACGGTGTTGTCACATCCCACTACAGAAATATCCGCCGGAATGCGCAGTTTGCTCTCGAGCACGGCGTCCATGATCCCGAACGCTATCATATCATTCATGCCGACGATTGCCGTAAGGTTCTTGTCCTCCCGCAGCAGTTCCTTCGTCAGATAATAGCCCATCTTGTACTCAGAATCCATGCTCGGGATCACCTCGTCGAGGTCCTCATCCGCCGATTTGACGATCACGCCGTCGCCGTATCCTGCCTCCTCAAACTCGCGCACAAAGCCCTCCACGCGTTTCAGGCGCTGGCCCTGTTTGGAAGTCAGCGGAGGTGAAACAAACGCCACATGCCGGTGTCCCAGTTCCAGCAGGTGGCGTGCCATCAGCCTGCCGGGTTTTGCATTGTTCAGCTCGACCGCATCAATTTCCAGCAGCTCTTCTCGGTTGTTGATGATGACAAGCGGAATCTCCGCGGCCAGCTCCTCCACTTTTTCCTTGCAGCTTCTGCTCGGATTGCAGGTGTAGATAATGCCGCGTGGGCGCACACTCTTCATCATCCGAAGATAATTCTCTTCGATTTTCAGGTCCCTCTGCGTATTGCAGACAAAGACCCCGTAATTCTTCTCTTTTGCAACTTCTTCGATGCCGTGCAGCAGCATCACATAGTAAGGATTCGTCAGCGTCGGACAGAAGACGACGATCAGCTTGTTGCCGTTCGACTCTCTTCTCATCTTCCGCCGCGGAATCTGGTAGCCCAGCTCTTTTGCCGCCGCCTCCACTTTTTCTACTGTTTCCCGCGAGAACGAAACGTTTTCCCGCCGGTTCAGGATCATGGAGACCGTCGCCTGGGATACGCCTGAGGCTGCTGCGACATCACTGGATGTCACTTTTTTTCTGCCCATAATTACAGCTCCGTTCTGCCCTCTAACGCACGCAGAAGGGTGACTTCGTCAATATTTTCCAGATCGCCGCCCACCGGAACGCCGCTTGCAATCCGCGTCACCTTGATTCCGGTCGGCTTGATCAGCTTGCTGATGTACATGGCCGTTGTCTCGCCCTCCAGGCTGGAGTTCGTGGCAACGATAACCTCCGAGACATCGCCCTGGAGGCGCTGCATCAGCTCTTTTAACCGGATGTCGTCCGGCCCAATCCCCAGCATCGGGGAGATGGCCCCGTGCAGGACGTGGTAAACGCCGTCGTATTTTCCGGTTTTTTCATATGCCGCAAGATCCTGCGTCGTCTCCACCACCATGATCACGCTGTGGTCGCGCTTGACATTTGCGCAGATCGGGCACAGCTCTTTGTCGGTCAGGGTCTGGCAGCACTTGCAGTACTGGACGTGGGATTTTGCTTCTGTGATCGAATCGGCCAGCCGTTTTGCCTGGTCGGCCGGCATATTCATAATATGAAAGGCCAGTCGCTGTGCGGTTTTCACACCGATGCCAGGCAGATGGGACAGCTGCTCGATCAACTGATTGATGTATCCGCTGTAGTAATCCATCAGAACGGGAATCCTCCGCCCATGCTGCCGAGTCCGCCGGCAAGTTTGCCCATAGCTTTGGCTGCCTCGTCCTCAACTTTGCGCAGTGCTTCGTTGGTTGCTGCCATGATCAGATCTTCGAGCATTTCTACGTCGTCCGGATCTACGGCATCTTCGCTGATTTTAACTTTGGTTACTTCTTTTTTACCGGAAATGGTTACTTCTACGGCTCCGCCGCCTGCTGTCGCAGTGAACTCTTTCTCCTCCAGTGCTTTCTGGTTCTCTTCCATCTGCTTCTGCATTTTCTGAGCCTGCTTCATCAGATTGTTCATGTTGCCCGGCATTCCTCCCGGGAATCCTCCTCTTTTTGCCATGGGTAATATCCTCCTGAAAAATTTGTTTTTAATTTATTCTTCCCCGTCGTCGAAGTCGCTCTCGTCGTCCTCCTCGACCGGGATTCCATGAATCGCCTGCGTCAGTGCATCATCCACGGAAATCGTGGAGAGCGCGGCGTTTGCATGCTGGTCTGCTAAAATGAGCTGGACCTCTACGGTTTTTCCAGTCATCTGTTCAATAATGGTGCGGATCTCATCGGCTGCCTCCGGCCGCTCAACGTAGATGGATGCGAGCTGGTCTGCAAACTCAACAAACAGTTTGGCGTCGCCCGTCTCGCTGTTGTATTTCGGAACGGCGCTCTGCAGAAACTGGCGGAACATGCCGCTTGTCTGGCCGACAATTGCCTTCCAGGACGCGCTGATGCGCTGTAAATCCGCCGGTGCAGCTTTCACTGGTGCCGGTGCACTCTGCGGTGTTTCTGCCGCCGCATAGCCGTCTCCGGCCGCTCCGGAGCCTCCTGCACTGCCGTTTCCTGCTCCCGGTGCATTTGTCACCATCATCGGGATTCCGCGCTCCATTTTTTCTTCGAGAATCCTAAGCCGCTCCAGCACGGATTCGAGGTTCTGCTCCATCTGCGGTTTGCAGAGTTTGACGAGCGCCACCTCAACGAGCACGCGCTTCTGCGCCGCATAGCGGAGCTGGCCGGAGAGCTCGGATAAAACGCGGATATAGTGGATCAGCGTCTCATCGTCTACCATCGTGCTCTCTTCTTTTAAGAGCTTCAGGTTTTCTGTAGAGACGTCGAGCAGTTCTTCGGTTTCATCTGCGCTTTTTACCAACAGCAGATTCCGCAGATACCACGTAAAGTCGGTAACGAACTGTCCCAGCTCTTTTCCGCGATTTAAAAGGGTTTCCAGCGTGCGGATGCTTCCCGTTACATCCCCGGCGAGGATCGTGCGGAGCATCTGGCTGAAGATTTCGGTATCAACAGTTCCGAGAACCTCAAGGACTTTATCGTACGTCAGCTTCTGCCCGAGGTAGAAGGCGATGCACTGGTCCAGGAGCTTAACGCGTCTCGCATGGAGCCGTCGCCCGCCTTTGCGACGTAGCGGATGGCTTTTTCTTCGACGTCCACGCCCTCTTTTTCCATCAGTTCACTAAGACGCGCCGCGATGGTATCGATCGTGATGCGGCGGAAATCGTACCGCTGGCATCTGGAAAGGATCGTCACCGGGATTTTGTTTGCCTCTGTGGTCGCCAGAATGAAGATGACATAGGACGGCGGCTCCTCCAGGGTTTTTAAGAGTGCATTGAACGCTCCGGTAGAAAGCATATGCACCTCGTCGATGATATAGACTTTATACCGTCCCTGTGTCGGCCGGTAGGCTACCTCCTCACGGATTTCACGGATGTTGTCGACACCGTTGTTCGATGCCGCGTCGATCTCGATGACGTTCGTGGAAACGCCCGCCAGAATCGCCTTACACGTCGGACATTCGTTGCACGGGCTTCCGTCCACGGGATGTTCGCAGTTGACCGAGCGGGCGAGAATCTTGGCGATCGTCGTTTTTCCTGTTCCGCGGGTTCCGCAGAACAGATACGCATGACCGATGCGGTCCGCGCGGATCTGATTTTTTAATGTTGTTACAATGTGATCCTGTCCTTTTACATCCTCAAAGGTGGAAGGACGGAATTTTCGGTACAGAGCAGTATAGCTCATAAAATTTTTCTCCTTTTATTGCATCGGCATGGAAGCCTGCCGCCGGCAGTTTCTTTTGGACAGCAGTGCAGCAGAAGAACGGAGACCTTGTTCTTCTTGCTTTAAGGCCTCCGTTCTTCTTCCTTGCCTTTTTCGGGAACGCATCAATCGCCGAAGCTGATTCCCATCCGTTTTGCCTGCAGGACTTCCTGTGCATTCGGATCTACGGTCTTTAATTTTCCGGCGCACTCGCCCAGCGGAATTTTCTTTACTTTTCCGTTGACCATTCCGACCATGTAGCCGTACTGTTTGTCCAGAATAAGCTGTGCTGCCTCGGATCCGAGTCTTGTGGAAAGGACACGGTCATACGGACACGGGCTGCCGCCTCGCTGCATGTGGCCCGGTACGGTGACGCGGATTTCCATGCCTGTCTTTGCCTCGATCTCTTCTGCGATCTTGTAGGATACGGACGGGTATTTCTTTGCGATTTCTTCCTGACGTTTTTTCAGCTCTTTCTTCGGAAGTGCTGCGTCTTCTTTTGCAATTGCACCCTCGGCAACGGCAAGAATGGTGAATCCACTTCCGCGCTCTTTTCGTCTGTTGATAGCCTCGCATACTTTTTCAATATCGTATGGAATTTCCGGAATCAGGATAACGTCTGCGCCGCTTGCGATTCCGGCGTACAGAGTCAGCCAGCCTACTTTATGACCCATAACCTCTACGATAAAAACTCTCTGGTGAGAGGAGGCTGTTGTATGGATGCAGTCGATCGCATCGGATGCAATATTGACGGCACTGTAGAAACCGAAGGTCATATCCGTTCCGTAGATATCATTATCGATGGTTTTCGGAAGATGGATAATATTCAGTCCTTCCTCTCTCAAGAGGTTTGCTGTTTTCTGGGTTCCGTTTCCGCCAAGAATGACAAGGCAGTCCAGAAGGAGCTTGTGGTAGGTATGCTTCATTGCTTCCACTTTGTCCAGACCGTTTGCATCTGGGGTACGCATCAGCTTGAACGGCTGACGTGAGGTTCCGAGAATAGTTCCTCCCTGTGTTAATATACCGGAAAAATCTTTTGCACTGAGCATGCGGTAATCGCTGTAGATGAGGCCTTTATAGCCGTTCATGAATCCGTATACTTCGAGATCTTTTACATTGTTTGCAAGGCCTTTTACGACTCCGCGCATGGTCGCATTTAATGCCTGGCAGTCTCCGCCGCTTGTTAACAGACCAATTCTTAACATATGACTTTTCCCATCCTGTTCTTTATTAGATTTTCACGACTGCTTCTTGTTTCTTGGCAGTATTATGGAATGTTTACATTATACCCTATTTTTTTCGTTCTCACAATAGTTCGGGGGAAGAAAGCGCGGGAGTTTCTATTTTTTGTACGAAAAAAGGAAGTCTGTGGTTCAGGCTTCCTTGGATTTTCTTTTTTATGCGCGCCGCACTTCGAACTCTCACCACAAACGTTACTCCTACAGCCTACTCGGCCCAGGCACCCTCACGGCACACAGGAGATTCCACTTAGTGCTGCTGCATTCCTGCCCTGACACGGTTCATGGAGTCCTGTTGCGTAAGACCCAGACGTCAACGTCACTTATAGAAGGCAGCTTCGCAATGAAAAAGCCCTCGGATTGGCATCACCCCCGCTGTAGCGGATTGCGGGTACAGGGCACCGCTATCTCCCCGGCTGCGCATTGTTTAGTATACGGGATTTCGGAGGGGATGTCAAGGAATTTGTGAATTGAAATATTGGTATAGCACGAGTATAATTTATAGTAAGGTCGGAAAATAACGCAAAAATTCAGTACCGCAGAGTGTGAACGACTGCTTTTTTCATTATTTTCAAGATTTGCTATCGATAACTTTTTGAAAATGATACATTTTTTTCTTATAGAAGGAGGATGGACGAATGATACGAGTTACGGTCTGGAATGAGTTTCAGCATGAGCGAACGCAGGAGAAAGTGAAAGAGATTTATCCGGACGGGATCCACACCTGTATTGCAAAGTTTCTGGGACAAGAGGAGGAGCTTTCGGTTCGGACGGCTGTGTTTGACGAGAAGGAGCATGGGCTGACGGAAGAAGTGCTGGCAAATACCGATGTGCTGGTGTTCTGGAATCATATGCTGCAGGAGGAGTTCTCGGACGATGTGGCCGAGCGGGTTCGGCGTCATGTGCTGGCCGGAATGGGGCTGGTAGTTCTGCATTCAGGGCATTATTCCAAGATTATGCGGAAGCTTCTCGGAACAAGTATGACGCTTCGGTGGCGGCATGGGGATCGTGAGAGACTGTTCTGTACGTGTCCGACCCATCCGATCGCGCAGGGAATTCCGGCATGGGTGGATATTCCGGAGGAAGAGATGTATGGGGAGTTTTTTGATATTCCCAAACCGGATGATGTGGTATTTACGGGATGGTTTGCAGGCGGTGAGGTGTTCCGCAGCGGATGCACCTTTACACGTGGGCTGGGCAAAATTTTCTATTTTCAGCCGGGACACGAGGAATACCCCATTTACCATATGCCGGTGATTCAGAAGATTATCAAAAATGGGGTACGCTGGTGCGTTCCTGTAGTACGAAGACCGGCATCACTGGATAATGCATGGGTGAATCCATCTACGGAGGAAGTGTATCTTTCTTCACACCAAAAATAGCAGCTGCAGTTTACCGATATCTGTATCCCGTTTGATTTTTTCAAAACAGGTGTCTGATTTCACGATCAAAAATGTTCTGCAATACGCGGATGGAATCCGTGTACACATTGCATAAATCAGGAGGAAATGTTATATGAGAAAGCTTTCCGTTTTTTACGAACACATTCTACAGGCGTGTGAGCAGTCCGGTAAGACGATTCCGGAAGTGCTCGCGTTCTGCAGGGATCAGGGAATTTCGGCTGTTGAGATGAACTACAGTCTGTTTGCATCAGAAAAAGAGGTCATTGCCCCGATGCTTTCCGATGCGGGGCTGGTGATCAGCTGTATGCATGAAACCTTTGATTTTTCCCATGATACGGATCTTGGCAGAGCACAGCAGATGCTCGATACTGCGGCATCGCAGCAGGTTTCGCGTGTCCTGTTTGTTGCAGGCGCGCTTGAAACTGCCGAAGCGGCAGAGCTTGCAGCCTGCAGCAGCACCTATGAGGCAACGAGTACTTTTATGGCCGAAAACAAATCGATTCAAAATATGGTACATGCGCTTTCCTCACTCGCCGAATATGCGGCTTTACGTGGCGTTTCGATTACCTTAGAGGACTTTGACGGTTTTTTACAGCCGTTTGCACGCACATATCCGCTGCTCTGGTTTATGGAGCACGTGCCGGGGCTGCGGTATACGCTTGATATCGGAAATTTTGCTTTCAGTGATGAGGATGTTTCGTATGCTGCCTGGCTTCTGAAGGATTATATTGTCCATGTTCACTGTAAGGATCGTGCCGAAAGTCCGCTCGTTCACGGACGTTTCTGCCGCGGCCTTGGCCAGACACCGGCCGGAACGGGATATCTGCCGATGGCAAAGCTTCTTACAGATTTAGAAGCGTGCGATTACGACGGTTATCTCGCCATCGAGCATTTCGATGCACCGGATCAGTTATCGTTCATCGAACAGTCCGCAGCGTTTCTGCGCCAGTGGGTTTCCGAATAATTCCGCCTCTTTCATAAGCGCTCTGATTTTCGGAAAATTTCGTATTTCCGGGGAGAAATTCAGCAAGGAAAATATGTCGAAAAAATTCTTTACTATCTTTGGTTTTTTCGTATCTTTTCCTTGCTTTCCAGGGAAAACATGGTAAACTAAATTTGAAGCTTTTTGAGAAGGCATGATTCGAAAAGCAAATCTAAAACAAGAGGGTTTTAAAGTAATGGGAGAAATTATTATTCCGCAGGGTTACAAATCTGCATTAAACCTCCACGATACACAGGTGGCAATTAAAACAGTAAAGGATTATTTCCAGCATGAGCTGACACATCGTCTGCATCTGCTCCGTGTAACAGCTCCACTTTTTGTACAGCCGGAAACCGGCTTGAATGACAATCTGAATGGCGTAGAACACCCGGTTTCTTTTGAGTTAAAGGATCAGGGTACCAAGAAAACCGCTGAAATTGTTCAGTCTCTGGCAAAATGGAAACGGTATGCACTTCACAAATACGGCTTCTCTGAGGGAGAAGGCATCTACACCGATATGAACGCCATCCGCCAGGACGAGGTGACCGACAACATTCACTCCGTTTACGTGGATCAGTGGGACTGGGAAAAAATCATGTCCCCGGAAGAACGCAATCTTGATTTCTTAAAGAGTACCGTAAAAGATATCTATGAGGCACTGAAAAACACGGAAAAACATATGGCAGACCAGTACGACTACATCGAAACCATTCTGCCGGATGAAATTTTCTTTATCACTTCCCAGGAACTTGAGGATCGCTATCCGGATCTGACTCCAAAGGAAAGAGAGTATACAATCACCAAAGAAAAAGGTGCTGTCTTTATTATGCAGATCGGCGGCGTGCTTGCTTCCGGAGAGCGTCAGGACGGACGTTCCCCGGACTACGACGACTGGTCCTTAAACGGCGACCTGATCGTTTATTATCCAGTGCTTGACATCGCTCTTGAGCTCTCCTCCATGGGTATCCGCGTCAACGCAGATGCTCTCCGCGCTCAGTTAAAGGAATGCGGATGCCAGTCCCGCGCGAAGCTTCCCTTCCAGAAATCCATTCTGAACGGCACTCTCCCGCAGACAATCGGCGGCGGTATCGGACAGTCCCGTATCTGTATGTTTTTCCTGCGCAAAGCGCACATCGGAGAGGTACAGTGCTCGGTATGGCCGATGGAGACACGAGAGGTGATGGATGTGATGAATATTCAGCTTCTGTAAGATTGGTTTCGAATAGACTATTACTGTAAAAGGGATACGTTTCCTGTCCGCCCGTTTTCAGGGTATGACAGAAACGTATCCCTTTTATATTTTCCTGCATTGCTGCTGCATTTCGTCCTTACATCAAATCTTTTTCTGCTTTTCGCGGTTTCAGAACCGTTCTTCCAAAAGCTCAAGCAGTTCCTCTCTCTGAAAGGATGCTGTCTTAATTTCATCACCGGAGAGGATCTCTTCCGCCAGCTCTTTTTTCATCTGCTGAAGCTTGATGATTTTTTCCTCGATGGTTCCTTTTGCAATCAATTTGTATACCGTCACAACATTTTTCTGCCCAATACGATGTGCACGGTCTGTCGCCTGATTTTCAACAGCAACATTCCACCATGGATCGTAATGGATGACGATATCCGCGCCGGTCAGGTTCAGGCCGGTTCCACCTGCTTTCAGGGAAATACAGAATACAGACGTGTCATCCCGGTTGAACTGTTCCACCATTTGTGCACGCCGCTCTTTTTTCGTGCTTCCCTGCAGGACAAAGCAGCTGATGCTTTCTTCCTGCAGACGCGCGGTCAGGATCTCGATCATCGAAGTGAACTGGGAAAACAGCAGGATTTTGTGGCCGGATTCCACGGCACTCTGAATCAGCTCGATGCAGAGATCGAGTTTTGCCGAACCGCCTTCGTAATTTTCGTAAACAAGCGCAGGATCACAGCAGAGCTGACGCAGCCGCGTCAGTTCAGAGAGCACCTGGAACCTGGAATCGGCAAATTCTTCCTCTGTCTGGTTCTGCAGTATAAGCGCCAGCCGCTGGGCATGTGCATGATACAGCTCCTTCTGCTTCTGTTCCATGCAGGCAGCCATATTTTTCTCAATTTTGTCCGGCAGATCCTTCAGCACTTCCTTCTTCAGACGGCGCAGAATAAACGGACGGATCATCTTTTGCAGACGTTCTAATCTTTCTTCGTCGCCGTTCCGCACAATCGGAAGTTCAAACTGCTCGCGGAATTTCTGATATCCATAGAGAAATCCCGGCATCAGATAATCAAAGATGCTCCATAGTTCACTTAACTGGTTTTCTACCGGTGTTCCGGTTAATGCCAGGCGGAACGATGCATGGATCGTTTTCACGGCTTTTGCTCCCTGCGTTGCGTGATTTTTGATGAACTGCGCCTCATCAATGATCTCGCAGAAGAACGGGAGATCCTGATACAGTTCGATATCGCGGCGGAGCAAATCGTACGAGGTAATCAAAATATCCTGCATACCGGCATTTTGGATCATCTCTTTCCTCTGTTCCTGTGTGCCGGCGACGAGTCTCGTCTGCAGCTCCGGAGCAAAGCGGGCACATTCGCTCTCCCAGTTATAGACGAGAGATGCCGGTGCAACGATCAAAGAGCGACGATTTGCATTTTCGGGTGCTTCCTGCATTTCAGATAAGAGAAAGGCGATGGTCTGCAGCGTCTTTCCAAGTCCCATATCATCCGCCAGAATACCGCCAAAGCCGTTCTGGCATAAGGTTTTCAGCCACCAGAATCCTGTTTTCTGATATTCACGGAGCTGTGCCTGCAGATTGTCCGGAAGTTCAAAATCGTTCTCCTCTGCAGTTTTCATATTTCGGATCAGCATACGGAACTCGCGGTTTTTCTCAACCTGAAGATCATCCTGCTCTTTTAAACGGGTATCGAGGTAGAGTGCTCGGTATTTCGGAATTGTGATCTCGCCTCTCTTCAGCTTTGCCTCGGAGATCTGCAGATTTTCCCGCAGTTCCGAGAGAACGCGGATACCGTCCTCGTCCATATCCATAAATTCACCGGTCCTCAGGCGGTAAAATTTCTTTTTCCGGTCATATTTTGAAAGAATCTCTGCCAGTTCCTCCATGCCAAAATTGCCCGGATTCAAATGAAGTTCCAGTACATTTTCTGCGAGGGATACACCGACAGAAACTTTCGGGGCCGGGATGACACGGATCGCTTTTAACCGGTCAGAAACAAAAATTTCGCCCAGTTTCTGCAGATCTTCCATACCGCTGCTTAAAAACTCATACATCTCATCGGCTCCCTGGAGAAGCATCTGATGTTTCCGCGCATCATAGGCGCTGAAACAGGATCGAACGAGCTGGTTTGCCGCTGCTTCTTTCCGTACATCACGGCCATGGGAAAGCTGATGGATATCGTTTGCATCTGCAAAAACATTGTATTTTTTCTCGCCATAGACAGCCAGAAGTTCGCAGGTAATCATATCATGCTGCGGCGCATCCAGATAAATCTGAAATTCCACCTGCGGCGGAAGATACTGCTGTAATTCCAGCTTTTCTTCTTTTTTTACCTTAAAATGTTCCTCCAACACCGGGAGAAGTCCCTGGCAGAAGGTCGGGATATCTTCTTTTGCAATTTCACAGACTCCGTCCGGACATCGCTCCATATATTCCAGGAATTCGCAGACTTCTGCTATCTCTTCCCTTGGGATTCGGTAAATTGTATTTTTTTCTGAAAGAAAATACAAATATTTTCTGCCATAAAAAATGGGATCCGCGTACATCTGTACCTTTAGGCCATCTGCTTTCCGTAAAAGCTTCATTTCATACTGTGGCATCCCCTCCTGGCAGTGCCACAGTTTTTCTTCTCTCCAGTTCGTACGACAAAAGAACTCCTGGCTGCCAACAGCCTCAAAAAATTCATCCATATTCTGCACAGAAATCATCACATAACGGTCATCAAAGCAGGACGCATAGCTGCCGGTACCTATCTGATAGCATGAGCCGCGTTCCATGGTATATGCGCTCAGAAATTCTACCATCGGACGGCTTTCTTCTTCAAAAGCATCCATACAGTGCAAAAAAGAAAGCTGTGCACCGTAGCTGACCGTTTCCATATTTTTTACAGCTGCTGTCATTTTTGAAACACTTTTTAATACATACATCCTTTTGCTTCCGATTTTAAATTCTGCCCGAAAGGAATCGTCAAACTGGCTCTCCAGATGAATTTCCAGTTTAACCTGACCTGCTTTTGCTTTCGGCAGAAAAGCAACCTGATCCCGCATCGCATAATGTGAAAGCAGTTCAGAAAAACCGGGGCTCGTCTCTGCTTTTGGTGTTGGTTTTACTACTTTTCTGACAATTTTATGTTCTCCCTGGAATTCTTCCATTCCTTTTTTCACGCCGACAGCACGAAGAAGCTGCTCCAGTTCCTGATGTTCTTCGTCATTTCTCACTTTTTCTTCCAGTTTTTTTCTCTCTTTTTTCCGCCATTCAAGATAGTACAGCAAAACAGCGACACAATGTTTGCACAATCCCCAGTACTGCTCATGTGCCGGACAATCACAATCATCTTCCATAATTTCAGACATTTCTTCATCTACAGAAACGCTGACACAATACATATTTTTTCCGCTTCCGTCTACGACAGCTGTAATTTTATGCAGTTGATATCCGAAAATATCCTCCATTTCCTGTACCTGAAAAGCATGCACTTTCTGTTCTTCATAGATCTTTTTTCCACGGTTATATGATACAGAATTCGTCTCCTGTTTGATGTCCGCCTTTGTAATCATGCTGGTAAAATCCTTTCTGTTCTATCTTTTCCCATCATTCACAATTCGTATTTTACAGATTCTGGTTTTGATCACATCCGACAAGCTTCTCGGAAAGCTCTTTTAAAGTATTTTCCTGATATCCCGCTTTTCCTGTTTTCCTTACCAGTTCCGCCGTTTCTCTTAATAACGGGTGCCAAATGTGTTCCAGTTTTTTTCTGCCATTCTCTCCAAATACTTCTTTTGAAAGACTGTTCCGGTAATCCTCTGGTGACATTCCAAAGAATTGGATTCTGTTTCCGAACCGCTGCCAGAGTCTGTCGGCAATTCCAATCCCATCCGGGTCAAGACCTCCACTGTAGTAAATGGGAATCCCACTCTGTACGATCAACGAAATCAGTTTTAATGCTGCATACCGCGGCTGTCCCGACGTACACAGCAGCGACACATTCTTTCCCTGCACCTGTTCCATAAGATAGCTGAATACCATTTCGTTTTCCACAATGTATACACACGTTCCGACAGGCTGTACTTCTGTAATACCCTTCAGATTTTCCATGATAAGCACATACGGTTCCCCGCATCGGCAAAAGGCTTCATATGCTGGATGCCATATCTCCTGTTTTTTCAAACGAATTCCAAACGCATGTACCAGGGAAGAAATATTATCCGGCACAACTCCCACGCACTGCAGCAGTTCTCTCCATTGCATTCGGTACTGATAAATAAGAGGTTTCATCAATTGCCTCCAAGTAGTCCATCCTTTTTTCCTTTCTTATTCTCTTTTATTTCAACTAATAAAAATTATATCATATCCTGCTATATATGATAAGTTTCTTTTGGTTAAAAACAGAAAAACCCCGGCCGCCTTACGGCGCCGGGGTCTCTTACGTTTGAGCACAAGTATCTTTCGATACAATTATATTTTATTTCCCGCAGTGCTTTCCTCGATTTCGCTTCGCTCCATCTCGGTCGGGCTGTCGCCCTATAAATTCTCCGACTAATGCCCTTGTGTGAGCAAGCTCCCACCGGTCATTACTCTCCGAATTTGCACTGCTCATAGATAACCGAAATTAGTCGATCAGAGTAGCAACACGGCCTGATCCAACGGTACGGCCACCCTCACGGATAGCGAAGGTAAGACCCTGATCCATAGCGATCGGGTGGATCAGTTCGATGGTCATCTCTACGTTATCGCCAGGCATGCACATCTCAGTTCCTTCCGGAAGAGTGATAACACCTGTTACGTCAGTTGTACGGAAGTAGAACTGCGGACGATAGTTGTTGAAGAATGGAGTATGACGGCCACCCTCGTCTTTTGTCAGAACGTATACCTGAGCGGTAAATTTGGTATGGCAGTGAACGGTACCTGGTTTAGCCAGAACCTGTCCTCTTTCGATCTCTGTTCTCTGAACACCACGAAGCAGAGCACCGATGTTATCACCAGCCTGAGCCTCATCGAGGAGTTTACGGAACATCTCGATACCAGTTACAACAGTTTTCTTGGTCTCTTCTTTCAGACCTGCGATTTCAACTTCCTCATTCAGATGAAGAACACCAGCCTCAACACGGCCAGTAGCAACAGTACCACGACCAGTGATGGTGAATACGTCCTCTACAGGCATGATGAAATCTTTATCAGTGTCACGCTGCGGATCCGGGATCCAGCTATCTACTGCATCCATAAGCTCCATGATTTTATCTCCCCATGGGCCAGCCGGATCTTCCAGAGCTTTCAGAGCAGAACCCTGGATGATCGGAGTGTCATCTCCCGGGAAGTCATACTCGTTCAGCAGCTCACGGATCTCCATGTCTACCAGCTCAAGCAGCTCTTCGTCGTCTACCATATCGCATTTGTTCATGAATACAACGATGTAAGGTACACCTACCTGACGGGACAGAAGGATGTGCTCTTTTGTCTGAGCCATAACACCGTCTGTAGCAGCTACTACAAGGATAGCTCCGTCCATCTGTGCAGCACCAGTGATCATGTTCTTTACATAGTCAGCATGGCCTGGGCAGTCAACGTGTGCATAGTGTCTTTTCTCTGTCTGATACTCAACGTGTGCAGTAGAGATTGTGATACCACGCTCTCTCTCTTCCGGAGCTTTATCGATATCTTCGAAGTTCTCAGCAGTGTTTCCTTCTACTCTGGTAGAAAGTACTTTTGTGATAGCTGCGGTCAGAGTTGTTTTACCATGGTCAACGTGGCCGATGGTACCAATGTTACAATGCGGTTTTGTTCTTTCAAATTTAGCTTTAGCCATTTTAAAATGTCCTCCTTAAAATTGCGCCCAGTGGGCTTTTTTGAGACTAAATTGGTGGCAGGAACCCACCTGAATCGTAAACCTGCTAAGTCTGATTATATTGCATTTCTGTCCTATTTGCAAGGGAAATCTTTGAAAAAGATATACATTCAGGCTGTGCAGCCGGTAAGGACTGCACAACCAGTACGGTTTCTCAAATTATTTTGCTTTTGCAGACAGAACTTTTTCCTGTACGTTTTTCGGAACCTGCTCGTATTTATCAAAGAACATGGAGTAGTTACCACGTCCCTGAGTTTTCGAACGAAGGTCTGTTGCGTAACCGAACATTTCAGCCAGCGGTACGAATCCACGGATCATCTTTCCGCCGCCGATGTCATCCATACCCTCGATACGACCACGACGGGAGTTGATATCACCGATAACATCACCCATGTAATCTTCCGGAGTGGAAACTTCGACTTTCATGATAGGCTCAAGAAGAACCGGAGCACCCTTCTGCATAGCTTCCTTGAATGCCAGAGAACCAGCAATGTGGAATGCCATCTCAGAAGAATCGACCTCATGATAAGATCCGTCGTATACATTTGCATGAACACCGACTACCGGGAAGCCTCCCAGGATACCGGCTTTCATAGCCTCTTCGATACCTTCGCCTACAGCCGGGATATACTCTTTCGGAATAGCTCCACCGACAACGGTAGACTCGAATTTGTAAATCTCTTCGCCGTTTGCATCCATAGGCTCGAATTTAACTTTACAGTGACCATACTGTCCACGTCCACCAGACTGTTTTGCATATTTGCTGTCGATGTCTGCCGGTTTGGTAATGGTCTCTTTGTATGCAACCTGCGGAGCACCTACGTTAGCCTCTACTTTGAACTCACGAAGCAGACGGTCAACGATGATTTCCAGATGCAGCTCACCCATACCAGCGATAATGGTCTGACCAGTTTCCTGATTGGTGTGTGCACGGAAGGTCGGATCCTCCTCAGCCAGTTTTGCAAGGGACTCGCCCAGTTTGCCCTGGCCTGCTTTTGTCTTAGGCTCGATAGCCAGCTCGATAACCGGCTCCGGGAACTCCATAGACTCAAGGATTACCGGATGCTGCTCGTCGCAGATGGTATCACCTGTGGTGGTGAACTTGAATCCGATTGCAGCTGCAATGTCACCGGAGTAAACTTTGTCCAGCTCCATACGTTTGTTTGCATGCATCTGAAGGATACGTCCAACACGCTCTTTTTTATCTTTTGTTGCATTCAGTACGTAAGAACCGGAGTTCATGGTTCCTGAATACACACGGAAGTATGCCAGCTTACCAACGAATGGGTCTGTCATAATCTTGAATGCCAGTGCGGAGAACGGCTCCTCATCGGAAGAATGTCTTACGATCGGGTTTCCGTCCAGATCGGTACCCTCGATTGGCGGGATATCGGTCGGAGCCGGCATGTACTCAAGGATCGCATCCAGGAGTTTCTGAACACCTTTGTTTCTGTATGCAGAACCGCAGCATACCGGTACAGCTGTACACTCACAGGTAGCTTTACGCAGAACTGCTTTCATCTCGTCTACAGACGGGATATCATCATCCAGATAACGCATCATCAGCTCATCATCCAGCTCGCAGATTTTCTCTACCAGCTCGGTGTGATACAGCTCAGCGTCTTCTTTCATATCTTCCGGGATATCAACGATGGAGATATCATCGCCCTTATCGTCGTTGTAGATGTAAGCTTTCATCTCGAACAGATCGATAATTCCCTTGAATTCATCTTCCTTACCAATTGGAAGCTGAAGGCAGATAGCATTTTTACCAAGTCTGGTCTTGATCTGATCTACAGCGTTGTAGAAGTCAGCACCAAGGATGTCCATCTTGTTGATGAATGCCATACGCGGTACGTTGTAGGTATCAGCCTGACGCCATACGTTCTCAGACTGAGGCTCTACACCACCTTTTGCACAGAACACGCCGACAGCGCCGTCCAGTACACGAAGAGAACGCTCTACCTCTACGGTAAAGTCAACGTGGCCTGGGGTATCAATGATGTTGATACGGTGCTCAAGAGCGCCCGGTTTCGGCTTGCAGTTCTCTTCCAGAGTCCAGTGGCAGGTTGTAGCAGCTGAAGTAATTGTGATACCACGCTCCTGCTCCTGTTCCATCCAGTCCATGGTAGCAGTTCCTTCGTGAGTATCACCAATCTTGTAGTTAACACCGGTATAGTACAGGATACGCTCGGTCAGGGTTGTTTTACCTGCATCGATGTGAGCCATAATACCAATGTTTCTGGTTCTCTCTAATGGATATTCTCTTCCAGCCAACGGATTTTCCTCCTCTTAGAATCTGTAGTGAGCAAATGCCTTGTTAGCCTCTGCCATCTTATGAACTTCTTCTTTCTTCTTCACAGAAGCACCTGTGTTGTTAGATGCATCCAGAATCTCGTTTGCCAGTCTGTCTTCCATGGTACGCTCGCCTCTCTTACGAGAATAAGCGGTCAGCCAACGAAGGCCAAGAGCCTGACGTCTGTCCGGTCTTACCTCGATCGGTACCTGATAAGTAGCACCACCGATACGTCTTGCTTTTACTTCAAGAACCGGCATGATATTGTTCATTGCTTCTTCAAATACTTCGATTGCTGGTTTTCCAGCTTTTTCTTCTACTTTAGCAAATGCGCCGTATACGATTTTCTGGGCAACGCCTCTCTTACCATCCAGCATGATGTTGTTGATCAGCTTGGTTACCACTTTGTTATTGTATAACGGATCTGCTAAAACATCTCTTTTCTGAGTATGTCCTTTACGTGGCACGTTACTTCCCTCCTTAACCATCATTCGATTAAATCATCGGTACTCACACTTATTTGCAGTATGTCCGCGCGTGTAAATTCTCTATAAATCCGCAGCCGTGGGGATTTATGGAATAACGCACAACATTTCGCTTTTTTTGTGATACTAGATATATCTCGAACTCGTTTTACTTAATTATTTCTTTTTCGGTCTCTTAGCACCGTATTTAGAACGGGCCTGTTTTCTGTTAGCAACACCTGCAGTATCAAGTGTACCACGGATGATGTGGTATCTGGTACCTGGCAGGTCCTTAACTCTTCCTCCACGGATCAGAACAACGCTGTGCTCCTGAAGGTTGTGACCTTCTCCTGGGATGTAACTTGTTACTTCGATTCCGTTGGAAAGACGAACTCTGGCGATTTTACGAAGAGCTGAGTTAGGTTTTTTCGGTGTAGCAGTTTTAACAGCTGTGCACACACCTCTCTTCTGAGGAGAAGACATATCTGTGGATTTCTTTCTCAGAGAATTGTAGCTTTTCTGCAGTGCCGGCGCGGTAGATTTCTTTACGGAAGTCTCACGGCCTTTTCTTACTAACTGGTTGAATGTTGGCATTCCATTTCACCTCCTGATAGATTTCTCCGTGTGTCCCACGGGGTTTCATACGGCTGCTTTTGTTCAACATAAATGCTTTGCAGCTTTTTGCGCGCCAAAAGAAACAGTCTTTTACGCACGCTCGTTTATTATATCGTCTGTCCTATCAAAAGTCAAGGGGAAAATTCGTAAAAATCGCGTGTTCACGCGGCTTTTTGCGGATTTTCCCCATTGCTGCATTACTATATAAAAGTGTTTTTTCTTCCTATTATATTCTCATCCAATTATTTTCTGACATTTTTTTCGTCAGAACGTGTACACGAAAGAATCCTGCTTTGCAGGCTTTCAGACTTCACCGGCTGCGGCGGGTCGCTTCAGCGATATAAAAACGAAACCGGCTGTTTGCGGAAATGATTTTTCAGACATACTCTAAAGCGGACGGTCTCGAAAGCCGGGCACGCATCACACCGTTTTGGTTTTTCCTCACTCTGTGCATTTCCCCAGAGCTCGCGCGCTTTTTCCTCTGCGCAGCCCCTGCACCAGGGAAACATACGGATGTTGCTGATGTAGAATCTTTGAAAGGTTATCTCATCGTTGTTGATGTCAAACTGCTGTTTTCCCGACAACTCCTCTACATGTTCCGCAATCCATGCCTTCTGCCCTTCTGTCGCCGGGTGTCCCGGTCCGCCGAGCACATAATCCATATCGGCATGGAGATTTTCCGGTTCACCTGGTTTGTGGAAGCCCACAAATAAAATATATCCCCGGCGCAAAAGCTCCTGAATCGGCTCGTCCGTCTGACCTTCCGGGCCTAGAATTGCCCGCGCGGTCTGCGCATGAAAATTTTCTGTTTTTGGATAGAATCTTCCCGTTGGTGCTAAAAATCCATCTGCCATGCTTTTATCTCCCATATATTCTCATATATTCTCATATATTCTCATATATTCTCATTTGTTCTACGCTTATATACCATACTCGATTTTTCTCCAACAGGCAAGGCTTGTTTTTACTGAATTCTTTTTACTCGATTCTTTTTGCTGGATTCTTTTTTGAATCTGTGCTATACTCATTCCCGTGCATTTATATAATCGGATTTTCCCGCCTTTTTACGGGTGTCCGGACTGGTTCGTGAACTTCCCAGTATAAAAAACCAAGTATCTCAAAATTTTCATCAAAGGAGATTGGAAAATGAATGCAAAAAAACTGATTATCGACTGTGATCCGGGCATCGACGATTCTCTCGCCCTGATGCTTGCCGCGGCTTCGAAAGAGCTGGATCTTGTCGGCATCACCACAGTCAGCGGAAATGTACCCGCTTCTATGGGCGCTAAAAATGCCCTCAAAATTCTTTCTATGATTGGAAAACCAGATGTCCCGGTTTATGTCGGCGAGGAGACGCCTCTGGTCCGCGACTACGTGGACGCGATGGACACCCACGGCATGGACGGTCTCGGCGAATCGGGCTGGCCGGATGCCGAAGGCCTTACGCCAAACAAGGACGCTGTTTCTTTCCTGATCGAAACCTTAAAAGCAACCCCTGATGTTACCATTCTTGCCCTCGGACCGATGACGAACCTTGCAAAAGTCATCTCCCGCGCACCGGAGTGCCTGACAAACCTGATGTCTCTTGTCTCCATGGGCGGAAGCTATAAGAGCCATGGAAACTGCTCCCCGGTTGCCGAGTACAATTACTGGTGCGACCCGGATGCCGCAGCCGAAGTATTCCGCGCGTTTTCCGAGCTGCCGCAGCTTGCAGGCAAAAAACTTCATATGATCGGGCTGGATGTCACACGAAAAATTGTCCTGACGCCGAATCTTGTGGAATATATGAAATGCGTAAATCCAGGAGTCGGAACCCGCATTGAGGAGCTGACGCGCTTCTACTTTGATTTCCACTGGAAGCAGGAAAAGGTCATCGGATGCGTGATCAACGATCCGCTCGCGGCCGCTTATCTTGTGGATCCGTCGCTCTGCAGCGGTTTTGATGCGTATACGCAGGTAGAAACCGGAGGTCTCTGCATCGGACAGACGGTTGTGGATGCCATGAATTTTTATCAGAAAGCACCGAACAGCCACATTCTGACGCAGGTCGATGTGCGCCGTTTCTTCCTGATGTTCTTTGAGCGCGTTCTCGGCGTGCCGCAGGAGGAATCCGCACCGGTTCTCGACCAGATTCTCACCGCACCGCCGGTCTTCCCACATGAGACGATGTTTCAGAAGGGAGGCGAGGCATGATGAATACTAACCGTACGTTAAAACTCACGACACTCGCGCTCTGCGGTGTCATCAATATTCTCGGCGGTACCATTGCTCTGCTGCTGCGTCTTCCGGTTTATCTGGACTCCATCGGAACAGTTCTGGCAGCCGCTCTGTTCGGACCTGCTGCAGGCCTCGTTCCGGGACTGATCTCCGGACTCATTTCCGGCATGACGAGTGATGTCTATGCGTTTTACTATATTCCGGTGCAGCTTGTCATCGGTCTCGTTGCCGGCCTTGTATTCCGCAGACTCCGCCCGTCCCATACGGCAGGATCCCGCAGCGAGAGTCTTTCCCTCCGCTCCATGGGCTGGAAGCTGTTTCCGGCAGCGCTTGTGATCTCACTTCCGGGTACTGTGGTAAGTTCCACAATCACCGCGGTTGTTTTCGGTGGAATTACTTCCTCCGGCTCCACTGTGCTGGTGCAGCTGCTTCACAGCCTCGGTATGAATCTGACTCTCTCTGTCTGCGTTGTACAGGCCATGACAGACTTTGTGGATCGAATGATTGTCCTTGCGGTCGTCCTCGTGATTCTGCCCGCCGTTTCTTCTGCTTTCGGCAGTCTTTCTATGAGAAGCAGAAAATAATCTGTACCAATAGCACAAAGAATCCTGCAAAAAATTCACTTTCTTTTTTGCAGGATTCTCATATTTTGGCATAACAAGAACTCCGGAAAAAAGGGGAGGCTGCATCAGGAGCCATCCCTTTTCCGGAGTTTTTTATTTCTTCTTTAATAAAATCATTCACATGCGCGGATCCATACCTGCATTTCGCCCTCACCTCGGTTGTTCCACATATAATATGGAATCAGCTTCAGTTTCGTCTTTTCCTCTTCCTCTTTCTGATACAGATGATACAACGGCTGTTTTTCCGCATCGCCCAGCTTCATGCGACGTCCCTCGGCCGTTACGCACACAAAGTGCTCGCCCAGCTCATCGGCTGCTTCTGCGGTTTTTTCACCATTCACACAGAGTTTTGTCAAATGCAGATTCTTTCCGTTGTCTGCTTCTTCCATACAGTAAACAACCGGTCCTCGTTTTACGGCAACACGGCCGGCGTCCTCGCGTACAAGCGGATTGGATGCCAGAAGCTGGATTTCCATCGGGAAGTTCAGGCGGATCGTCTCACCCTTCGCCCATACTTTTGTCACATACAGATACCCGTCTTTTTCTTCCACTTCTGCGCCTTTTGGAATCTCTTTTTCATAAGAAGCACACCATCCCGGGATGCGGAATGCAAAGGTGTACGGCTCTTTGGTATCGCTCTCGCAGGTCACGGAAACATGGCCGTCCCACGGGAATTCGGAAGTGATGGATGCTTTTACTTTTTCTCCTTCCACTGTTCCACCCATGTACAAGTGGACAAACAGGGTTGTGTCGTTTTCCGTGTATGCGTAAGATGCAACTGAGCTTACCGTTCTTGCCAGGTTCGGAGGGCAGCAGGCACAGCCGAACCATTTCTGACGGATCGGTTTTACATGGAATTTCCGCTCATCCTTGTGACATGCCTCCGGCAGTACCTCCAGCGGATTGACATAGAAGAAGCTCTTTCCGTCGAGCGCCATTCCGGAGAGAACGCCATTGTAGAGGGCTAATTCCATCACATCCGCGTACTCTGCTTTTGCCTGAATCTCCAGCATGCGGCGAGCAAAGAACACAAGACCGATGGATGCACAGGTCTCTGCGTAAGCGGTATCGTTTGGCAGGTCATAGTTGAAAGAGAATGCCTCTCCTATATGAGTGGCACCGATTCCGCCGGTGACGTACATTTTCTGATGCACCATGTTGTTCCAGAGAGTTTCACAGGCTTTCAGCAGGCTCTCATCCTGCGTTGCCCTTGCCACATCCGCCATGCCGGAATAGAGATATACGGCGCGTACGGAGTGCCCCTGCACCTCATCCTGCTGACGCACCGGGCGGTTTGCCTGATTGTAGCTATATCGTTCCTCGCCCTCCGGGCAGGTCAGACCGCGCTCGATATCGTAATAGTATGGTTTTGTTCCGCGCTCGTCGATGAAGTATTTTGCAAGATCGAGATACTTCTGCTCGCCGGTCAGATCATAGAGACGCATCAGAGCCATCTCTGCAATTTCGTGACCAGGATAACCCGCTTTTTTACCCTCGCCGTGACCGAGTTTGCTGGCAATAAAGTCCGCGAAACGCTCTGCTGCTTTTAAGAGACGGTCTTTTCCGGTCGCCTGATAATAGGCTACGGCGCCTTCCGTCAGATGACCGAAGCAGTACAGCTCATGGTTGTCCTTAAGGTTTGTAAAAATCATATCCTGATCGTTGATCAGATAGTAGGTATCGAGGTATCCGTCTTCTCTCTGTGCTGCGCAGACAGCTTCAATTGCTTCATCTGCCGTTTTTTCCAGCTCCGGATCGGGATGCTGTGTCAGGGAGTACGCAACTGCCTCCACCCATTTGGTAAAATCGGTATCCTGGAACAGGAAGCCATAAAATCTTCCGTCCATTTTGCCATCCTTCGGCAGTGTCTCAAAAGTATCCAGCGGATATTTGATCTGAACAAATTTGTCTCCTTTTGCTTTCCGCTCTTTTTCAACTTCACCGGCGCGGCGGTAGTTCCGCATACAGAAGCTCGGTGCTGCTCCCGGAACATTGTCATTTAAGGCATTCCACTGATACGGAATTACTTCGGTGCGGACAAGCTCCATCTCTTTTTTCCAGAATGCATCAGTAACCTGGACTTTTGCCAGGGATAATGGTTTGCTGAAGTTTTTCTGATCCATTTTTTCGGTCTCCTTTTTCGTTGTCTTCCGCCGCCTCCTGGTTTGAAAAAGATATTTTCCTTGCTTTCAGGGATGGGAAGCGTTACACTTCTTTTGACGGCTGTTTTCCTGTTTTTCTATAGTTTTATTTTAGCAAAACGGACCGCCGTTTAAAATACAAGAATGTTTGAAAAGGTTTGAAAAAGTCATATGATCTCTGTTTTATTTCCAGATGCCGCCTGTTTTACCTACGACCTCTGCGGCAAATTCCAGTCCCCGTCCCCGGAGTGGATGCACCTGACACGGAATCTCGTCAATTTTGAACTGATGGTTGTGACGGAAGGAACGCTTTTTATCGCGGACGAACGCCGCTCTTACGAGGTTCACCCCGGCGAATATCTTCTTTTGCCGCCGACCGTCCATCAGCATGGCTCGAAAAAGGGAAGCTGCTCTTTCTACTGGCTCCATTTTATCCCGGGTATCCCCTCCGCACCGATCGTCGCTCCTTCTGACCCGACCGCCGGATCGGTTCTGGATGAGTTTCATGCTGCACCGCCATCCTCCTACCGCCTTGAGGACCTCGCTCCCGCCCAGCTTCCATCCAACTACCCCGAAACGTTATGCATCCCGCGCCAGGGAACGCTTTCCTCCCCGAACCGCGTCATCATCCTCATGAAGCAGCTCCAGGACACTTCCCTGCGTTTCCACAACACGTTCCTCAACAACAGCCTGACTGCCGCTGTTCTCGGCGAAATCAACTGTCAGAGCCCCTTCTACCGCACCTACACTTCCGAAACGCAGCGGACGCAGATCCTGCAGGACATTATCAGCTACATCCAGTACCACAGCAGCGAGTCCCTCAAAGTCACCGAACTCGCCCGTTATTTCGGCTACAACGACAAATACCTCTCCTCCCTCTTCCACGAGGGCACCGGAATGACACTGAAGCAGTTCATCCTGAAATCCAAAACGGACAGCGCAATGGCTGAGCTGACGGACACGAATCACACTGTCTCTCAGATTGCCTATAACGTTGGATTTCAGGATGCGCATAATTTTTCCACGGCTTTCCGAAAGCTCACCGGGATGACGCCGGGACAGTACCGGAAGAGTTATGGGAACCGGAAACTTTCTTTTGAATAGGACGGGAGGATACGACCCCCAGGCACCGCGGGGGGCGGACGCTCCGCTGCGCCTGGGGACCCATCTACGTTTTGGCGGACGGAAGTGATTTACTCAATGGATGGATTCACTTATTCTTTAGAAATTTACTGTTTCTTTTAGAAAATAGACATACTTTGCTCACATTTCTTCACTATACTATATCTCAGATAGTTGATGAACCACTCAAAACTATCTCCCCCCTCATTATGAAAGAGCAGCCCGCATATCCGCGGGCTGTTCTTATTTTTTGTCTTTTTGCACCCCACCTAACGTAAATGCCGCCTGCGGTCGGGGAAAATATCCCGACCGCAGGCGGCCTCACAATCTACCGTGGAATCACATTACTCTTCCGCAGCTTCAATTGCTGCAGTCTCGATAATAAATTTCACGCTTCCATCCATTCCATTTGCCTTACCACTGTAAGAAGTATAAGCACATTTATCCGAATTCAGCGCCTGAATCCGATCCAGTACATCTCCCAGATCATCCTCAAAGGTACTCTTCAGCTTGCTGGTACCCTCTTCTTCAAACTTCTTCGTACCGTCAGCCAGTTCTTTCGCCCCATCGGACAGCTCGTCAATACCATCAACAACCTTGCTGCTTCCCGATTTCAGATCAGAAGCTCCGCTTGCCAGAGAAGAAGTTCCATTTGCCAGTGTAGAAGCTCCGCTCGCCAGCGTAGATGCTCCGCTTGCCAGCGTAGAAGCTCCGCTGTTCAGTTCAGAAGCTCCGCTTGCCAGGGAAGAAGTTCCATTTGCCAGTGTGGAGGCTCCGCTTGCCAGCTGGGATGCTCCGCCTGCTACCTGAGAAGCACCGCTTCTTAAGCTTCCGCTGTTTGCAGAAAGTTTTGCAGATCCATCGCTTAACTGGCTTCCCAGCTGTCCAAGACCTGCGGTCAGCTGTGTCGTGCCGCCCTGCAGAGTCGTAACACCCTCAACCAGAGCCGGTGCATTTGCTTTCAGCTGGCTTGCGCCGGAAAGCAGCGTATCATTGTAAGCACTCAGCTGAGTAAATCCTGCGTTCAATGCATTGATGCCTGCTGTTGCTTTTGCAAAACTCTCATTTGTGCTGCTGTACAGCTGGCTCACACCTGCGGACAGAGTATCGATGCCCTTGTACAGAGTGCTTCCGCCTGCATCAAGCTGTGCCACACCTGCGGTCAGTTTCTGCATTGCACCAAGATTCTGCTCAACAACTGCTTTATTATCGGTGATGGTCTGCATCTGTTTCTTCATGGTCTCAAGCTGCGGCATCAGAGCTGCAACCGTCTTCTGCAGATCACTGTATCGGCTCTTGATGTCGCTCATCTTCTGCTGCATTGCTGCAAGACCGGAGAGATCCGGGCGCTCGATTTCGAAGTTCAGTTCCGGAAGGGTAATCTGCGGAGCTGTAACCGGAGTAACCGAAACGGTTCCGGCGGAAGCGGAAACGCTGACACTTCCGATCTGGTTTCTTGCTTTACTTAAGGAATCGGCAAGCTCTGTATTTCCAGCGCTCTTAGCTGCGGAAATCTGTGCATCCAGTGTAGCTGCTGCTGCAGAGAGCTGATCATTTGCCTGTTTTGCTGCATCGGCGGATGCCTGGCTTGCTGCTGTATCAGCTGCGCTCTGTGCTGCTGCTGTTGCTTCCTGGTTCAGCTGTGCTGCTGCTCCGTCTGCCCATGCCTGAACCTGTGCTGCCATCTGGGTTCCCATCTGCGTTGCCTGATTCGTGATCTGTGCCTCCAGACCGCTTAAGTAGCTCTCAAGTCCTTTGGACAGCGTATCCATCTGGCTCATCAGCTCGCTGCCGTTTGTCATCATGCTGTTGACAGATCCTGCGATTGTGGTGTTCAGAACCCCGGAGAGTGCCTCGGTCTCGGAGATCAGGGTAGAACCGGTGCTGGTCATACCGTCTACCATCGTCAGAAGGCTCTGTACATCGGTGCTCTGCAGCTGCTCGTTCAAACTGGTCAGTCCTTCGGAGAGTTGTTTTGCTCCTGCTAAAATATCATTCTCATCTTTTCCGTCGAGTGCTACGTTCAGTGTTGCGATTGCACTGTTTACCTCGGTCAGGCCGTCTGCCAGAGGCTGAAGCTGCTCAGCGCCTGCTGCAAGCTGTTTCTCGCCTGCTACATAAGAAGCAACGCCGTCGGACAGCTGTGTTGTTCCGTCGGTGTACTGTTTTACGCCTGCAACGACTTTATTCACACCGTTTACATACTCGGTTACGCTTCCAGTCAGCACACCGTTCTTTCCAAGATACGTCTGGATTGCTTTATTCAGGGTATCAGCGCCCTCGGTGTAGGAGTTTACGCCGCTTGCCAGGGAAGAAGCTCCGCTGCTTAAGGTGGATGCTCCGTTGGACAGGGTAGCTGCTCCGCTGTTTAAGGTAGAAGCTCCGCTGTTCAGAGTAGAAGTTCCGTTTGCCAGAGTCGATGCTCCGCTTGCCAGTGTGCCGGCTCCGCTTGCCAGTGTGCCGGCTCCGCTGTTCAGCTCGTCAGCGCCGTCTTTTAACGTTCCGATACCGTCATCCAGCTCTTTGTAGCTGTCTTTTAAAGTATCCACACCATCGGAGAGTGCCTTGGAACCGTCAACCAGTTCCATTGCAGCATCCTCAAGATCACTCAGTGCATCCTTCAGATCATCGTATCCGGTGATGTTGTCGGTATCGATGGTGTCGAGAACATCGTCAAGTGCAACGGTGAAGGTAGAATCCAGAGAGAAGTTCTCCACATCTGCAGTGATCTCCAGGCTTTCCGGCAGTTCGAAATCGCTGTCACCGGATACCAGATCTTCAAGGGAATCGGAATTTAATCCCAGGCTTTCCTGCAGGCCCGGCATACCAAATCCGATTACGATGTTTCTGCTTCCATCGGAAATGACTTTACCATTGTCGATCTTGACATTGGAGAAAGTATCCTGCGGAAGAATCATTCCGGTCATCAGGACGAATGGGGTGTACATCGTCTCTTTCTTGCCATTGATGTCAACCGTTGTCTTTGTGTTGTTTGTATAGTCAACTTTGATTTTCAGTTTTCCGCTCTTTCCGGCCAGGTCATCCGGTTTGATTTCCTTGCCGTCCAGATAATAGGTGAACTTCACGGAAACCGGAGGTTCTTTTGTGGTTGTTCCCTGATAATAGATATCCTCGCCGTCTGTCTGCCAGGTCAGCTCGTTTCCGCTCTGGGTGAACTCCTCGTCGCCCTTTACGTTTTTGATATCCTTCAGTTCACTCTCATCTTTCAGGTTCTTTTCCGTTCCTGCGTTCTTCAGCCAGTTGGATACGGTGATCTGATCTTCCGATCCGTCTGCATTTGCATTTACATATACGATTTCTTCTTTGGAAACCGCTGCGTCCTCTCCTGTCGCTGCATAAACCGGAGCAGCTCCCATAACAGCAGCCATACCAACAGCAAGACCAGACATCATCTGTTTTCTCAGTTTTCTGTTTCTATTCATTGTGATAAACTTCCTTTCTGTGGTTTTTATAATGGTTTTTTATGATGAAATCCAGGATCATAAGAGAAGTAAAACCCGCTCGGAGTAAGATACTGCGGGATACTGTTTCCCTCAGATCGAGGATGTTTTTCCTATGCCTTTCAATCATCTAATGTTATAACGCAAAAATGACTCTTAGTCAACATTAAATACTGCACAAAATTGACGATCGGTCATTTTTTTCTTCGTGCATAGTCACAAAAATGAGAAAATTAGTCATTTTCCCTTTGACAGTTTCCATGCATTCTAACTATAATTATAGTTAAGTAAATGACACATGATCTGATATCTTTCAGGAAAGGAGACTCTCTGTGGGAAAAATTGACAACAACAAACAAATGAAACGTGAGTCCCTTCTGGACTCTGCTTTCTCACTTTTTATCAACAACGGCTTCAGTAAAACATCCATTTCGGATATCGTGAATAACGCCGGCGTTGCAAAAGGTACCTTCTATCTTTATTTCAAAGATAAGTACGATATTCGGAATCATCTGATTGCACATAAGGCGAGTCAGGTATTTCAGGCCGCCTACACAGATCTGCTGCGCCACCCGGATATCCGTGATTTTGAAGAGCAGGTGCTTTTTATCACCGACAATATCCTCGACCAGTTTGCCGCCAACCACAGCCTCGTGACGCTGATTTCCAAGCATCTGAGCTGGGGATTCTTCAAAAACTCTCTTACCTTTGCTCCGTTTGCCGACACGCCGGCCATCTACACCATCTATGAATCTCTGCTCTCTCATGCAGCATATACGTATCGCTCACCGGAGCTGATGTTCTATATGATTCTGGAGCTTGTAAGCGGTACAAGCTACAATGCTATCCTGTACCAGCAGCCGGTTCCGCTTGAAGAACTAAAGCCGGAGCTCTACGCTGCCATTCGGGGCATTTTCAAGCAGTTCCGAATCCGGAAGAAACGGAAAACCACGGAAAATGCAGGCGCGAATCCCGACTCACTGCTCTCGTAAACAAGAAAGAATCCTGCTTTGCAGGATTCTCCGCCTGCGGCGGGTCGCTTCAGCGACATAATTCCCGTCCGCCGCAGTGCGATCCTGCCCGGAGGGCTTTTTTAATTTACAGGAAAATTCAACGAAGTTTCCTGTAAATCAAAAAAATACTTTCGCGGAATCTTTTCAAAAGAAACCACGAAAGTATTTTTTATTTTTCTCTTTGCCTATACCTGCTGTTCCAGATACTCACCAATCCGCTGTTCCATCACAGGCACCAGCCACTCGGCATAGCCGGCCTTCATCGGATGAATCGGATCCTGAAGATACAGTTTTCGTTTTTCCGGGGAAACACGGTTGATTCGTTCGTCATTCCAGAAATCGATCACACCGATCTGCCATTTTTCCTGAATTTTCAGAAGCGCCTCTACCATCTTCGCGTACGGCTCGGAATCATACTGTGGATTCGTATAGAACATCACCGGGCAATGCCACGTTTCTTTTGCATATGCAATGATATACTCAATCGCGCCGCAGACACTTTCGACATCGAAGCTCTCCAGATCGCAGGATTCCGAAATTTCACCGAGCGGGCTGTTGCGTGTTGCATCGTTCGTGGACAGCTGGCAGATAAAAAGATCCACCTGTTGCTTTGGATCAAGCTTGTCGCGCATACGCTCGATGTAGGAATCCTCACCATTATCAATCAGCGTGGTTCCGTTGACCGCTTCTTTGATGCAGGTACAGCTGTCTTTCTTCGCTATGTACTCCGCAAACGAATTGTTGTGGGCAGCAAAGCCCTTCGTCACGGAGGATCCCAAAAATACAACTGTTTTTCCTTTTAACGGACTTGTTTTTTTAAACGGAATACGGGAAACATCGTATCGGACGGAATTTCCCTTTTTAAAATAACCTGTTTTCTTATTCATGCTATATATGCCGCCCACAGCTAAGGCTGCGCCTCCTGCGGCCAGGATTCCGGCTATTATTTTTGCATCCATCGCAAAACCTCCATTATCTGAGTCAATACCACTTCGCAGATCCTGTCGGATCTTTTTTTCGAATACCCCTATCTTACATCATTTTTCTGAAAATGCAAGTAAACTTTGTTGTCGATTTTGTTCCGATTTTGTTAACAAAATACGGATTTTCTGTGTTCTGGTCGAATTCTGATCGATTCCGGCGATTTTTTTATTCTCTTTTCCTCAAAAACCATTGACTTTCAAGTGCACTTAAATGATATATTAAAAGCAACGTAATTACTATTCTTTCTGTACTTCCAGAGTCCTTCCACGCCTGCTTTACGAAAACCTCTGCGAATACAGAAGCATTGCAAAGGAGAAAATTCTACTATGAAAGAAACAATTTTAGGCAATCACCTGCGAAAAGTTCCTTCCATTGCAGTCGGATGCATGCGGCTTTCCGAAAAATCGAAGGACGAGATGAATCATTTTATCCACTCCGCGCTGGAGCAGGGCGCATATTTCTTTGATCACGCGGATATCTACGGCGGCGGCATGAGCGAGACTGTGTTCGGTGAGGCATTTTCCGGCGATCCGTCCCTGAAACGGGAGGATATTTTTCTCCAGTCCAAATGCGGCATCCGCCAGGGCTGCTATGATCTGTCGAAAGACCACATCCTGGAATCTGTCGATGGTATTTTAAAACGTCTGCAGACGGATTACCT
Organism: Blautia sp. OF09-25XD; assembly: GCF_003482095.1. Taxonomy (NCBI): domain Bacteria; kingdom Bacillati; phylum Bacillota; class Clostridia; order Lachnospirales; family Lachnospiraceae; genus Blautia; species Blautia sp. OF09-25XD. The sequence goes on along the minus strand of NZ_QUMG01000018.1, from coordinate 55,001 downwards.
CGATCTTTTGCTGCTCCACCGGCCGGATGCGCTCGTAGAACCAGAAGATGTAGCTGCCGCCTTTGATGTTCTGTTTGAGAGCGGAAAGGTCCGCCATTTCGGTGTTTCCAACCACAAGCCGATGCAGATTGCACTGCTGCAGAAATATGTCCGCCAGCCACTCGTTGCCAATCAGGTACAGTTCAGCATTCCGGTTTCCAACCTTGTTGCAAATGGCATGGAAGTGAACATGGAAACACCGGGTTCGGTTGACCACGATGGCAGTCTGCTCGATTACTGCCGTCTGCACGATATTACCCTGCAGGCATGGTCTCCGTTCCAGATGCCATCATGGAAAGGATGTTTTCTTGGAAGCGACGAGTACCCGGAACTGAACCGGAAAATCCGTGCACTGGCCGAAAAATACAGCGTCAGTGATACCACGATTGCGGCAGCGTGGATTCTGCGCCACCCGGCAAATATGCAGCTTGTCACAGGTACGGCAAGCGAAAACCGCCTGAAAGAGATTATCGCGGCATGTGCTATTACGCTGACGCGGGAAGAATGGTATGAGCTGTATCTGGCGGCAGGCCATCCGCTTCCGTAAGTTTTTCTGTCCGCCTGCCCGTATGCGGAACAAAGCTAAAATCCGTTTTTCGGATCCGTGATTGATTTATAACATCGGAAAAGCATTCCTTTGGATCTTGTCGATCTTCCGGAATGCTTTTCCCTTTTTCCTTTTCTTTTTTCATGCAGCTATCTGCAATCCGCATTTACTGCCTGCCCATAACCAAATAACTGCTCCGCAGTTTATCAGAAGAAGCTTGCATTCCTCCTGATACAGGCAAGTCCCCAACCACTGCTTATTACTTTTCGTACTCGAAGCAGGTGACTTACTTGATTCGGTTAAATCAGATCTCTCCCACCAGATATCCCTGTTTTCCGTTGCGAAGGAAAACAGGCAGTGTTTCGATCGGCGCCTCAATTTCATAGGCTTTTCCGCCCTCATAAACATCACCGGTATTTGCCAGCGTCCAGGACGCACCGGCCGGCAGATAAACGGTACGGCTCGTTGCTTTTGGCCGGACAATCGGTGCTACAAGGATGTCGGAGCCGAACATGTAAGCATCGGAGATATCCCAGCACGCTGCATCCTCCGGGAACTCATAGAACATCGTTCTCATGACCGGTGTTCCTTTTTCGTGTGCTTCTGCCATCAGGCTTCTCGTGTAATCGCGCATTTTTTCGCGGACACCGATGAATTTTGTCAGGATTTCATAATTTTTCTCTCCGAAGCTCCATACCTCGTTGTCAGCTCCGGTTCCCTCACGCACTTCGCCAGCCTTGTTGATGATCTCTTCTCTTGGTCCCCGGTTTCCGTGAATACGCATAACCGGGCAGAAGGTGCCAAACTGGAACCAGCGCACAAGCAGCTCCTGAAAGTCCGGATCTTCGGTCACACCGCCGTGGAATCCACCGATATCAGTCGTCCACCACGGAATACCGCAAAGTCCCATATGAAGACCTGCACAGATCTGTTTGCGGAAATCCTCGTAGGTTGAGAAAATATCGCCGGACCACACAAGGGCTCCGTATTTCTGGCTTCCGAGCCATGCGCAGCGGACGAGGTTGACAATATCCTCCTGGCCGCTCTCTTTCTGGCCCTCGTAGAACATACGGGAATACTCTCTTGGATAAATATTTCCGATCTCTTCCACCGGGCCTGCGGCGTAGCGGTAGCACTCGTACTCATAGGTTGAAAACTCCGGCTCTGCCTCATCCAGCCAGAAGGTGTGGATGCCGAGATCTGCATAATTTTTCTTTACTTTCTCCCATACATACTTTCTTGTTCTCGGATTTGTTGCATCCAGGAAGACATTATTTCCATGGAACAGCATCTGTACATCAACACCTGCGTTGCTCTTCACAAGGAGTCCCTGCTGTTTCATTTCTTCGTAATTCTCGCTTCTCCAGTCGATCTGCGGCCAGATGGAAACCATCGTCTCGATGCCCATCTCATGCAGCTCGTCGATCATTGCTTTCGGATCCGGGAAATATTCTTCATCAAAACGATAATCACCGCATCTTGGCCAGTGATAATAGTCGATGACAAAGACATCCAGCGGAATGCCGCGTTTTTTGTACTCGCGTGCCACATTCAGTACCTGCTCCTGATTGTAGTAGCGCAGTTTGCACTGCCAGAAGCCAAGGCCGTACTCCGGCATCATCGGAACTTTACCAATGGCATCTGCAAAGTGCTCTTCAATTTCCGCCGGGGTATCACCTGCGGTTACCCAGTAGTCGAGCTGCTTTGTGGTGCGTGCCAGCCATTCCGTTGTGTTTGTTCCGAAATGAACCTCACCGACTGCTGCATTGTGCCACAGGAAGCCGTAGCCAAGGCTCGATACATAAAACGGAATGCTCGCCTGCGAATTGCGGTGCGCCAGTTCCAGGTTGCATCCCTTCAGGTTCATTCGCTCCTGCTGATACTGTCCCATACCGTAAATCTTCTCATCCGGGTTGGAATCGAAGGATACTTTCAGCTGATAAGCGCCGCCCTTCAATGCACGGTAATCGTGTGCGCGCAGGCAGAGTGCTCCGCCGTTCGCGATCTCGGAGAGCAGCACCTCGCCCTTCTGATTCAGGAACGTAATCCGAAGCTTCTGTCCCCACGGCTGAAGCTCGAGAACCGCCTGGATTTTACCGTTTTTGATCGTCGCTTTCCGTTCATCCACCAGCTCAATTTCCGCTTCCACCGGTTCCGGATCAAGCAGTGCAATGCTTCCCTCTTCTATCTCCGAAAGAAGCGTACCTCTCACCCGAAGACTGTCCTTCTGCCACGGCTCCATTCGGACCGTCTCCCCATCCTGCCGGAAAATCAGCGCATTTCCCTGTTTTTCAAAATACTGCATAAAAACCTCCCTTTCCATCCCCCGCCGCCCCATAAGCGCACGCGGGCTCTGCTGTTTTCGTTTGCTTTCTACTTAGTATTATACTAACATTTCGGGCAGAATACTTGATCTTAATTTTCATGTTCTAACACTATTTTGATCTTTTTCAATTATTTCCCATTGAAATAAAGCTCTTTCTTAAGGAATCGGAATTCGCCTTTCCCCTGCGTCCGTTTTTCAACGCAAAGAACCCCCGGAGCCATTACAGCCCCGGGGGTTCTCAGTATTTCATTTATTATGCAAGCTTCAAAGTATTAACCTTAACTCCAGGTCCCATAGTAGGAGCCAGAGTAACGCTCTTCAGGTACTGTCCCTTCAGAGTAGCCGGTTTTGCTTTGTTGATTGCACCGATCAGCGTCTGGAAGTTGTCGCTTAACTGCTCCTCAGTAAAAGAAGCTTTTCCGATTGGCACGTGGATAATGTTTGTTTTGTCAAGACGATACTCAATCTTACCTGCTTTGATCTCTTTAACGGCTTTGGTAACATCCATAGTTACGGTACCAGCCTTCGGGTTTGGCATTAAACCTTTCGGTCCAAGTACACGGCCCAGACGACCAACAACACCCATCATATCCGGTGTAGCAACAACAACGTCGTAATCAAACCAGCCATCGTTCTGGATTCTCGGGATCAGCTCCTCTGCTCCAACGAACTCTGCACCTGCTGCAACAGCCTCATCAGCTTTTGCGCCTTTTGCGAAAACAAGGACACGAACCTGTTTTCCTGTTCCGTGCGGCAGAACAACTGCGCCACGGATCTGCTGGTCTGCGTGACGTCCGTCACAACCAGTTTTGATGTGAACTTCGATTGTCTCGTCAAATTTAGCAGTAGCTAATTTCTTAACTGTGGAAATAGCATCTGCCGGATCGTACTGAATGCTACGATCAACTGCTTTTGCAGCCTCTAAATATTTCTTACCATGTTTCATTGTCTAATAACCTCCTGGTGGTAGTTGCGGGAATCTCCCTCCCACGTCAATACGAGAAGATGTAAACTCTTCTTCTAAATTAGTCCTCTACAACGATACCCATACTTCTTGCGGTACCTGCGATCATGCTCATAGCTGCCTCAACAGTTGCTGCATTCAGATCTGGCATCTTCATCTCTGCGATCTCACGAACTTTGTCCTTAGAGATAGTAGCAACTTTCGTTTTGTTCGGAACGCCGGAACCAGATTTCAGGTTGCAGGCTTTCTTAAGCAGAACTGCTGCCGGAGGAGTTTTGGTTATGAAGCTGAAACTTCTGTCTGCATATACAGTGATAACTACAGGGATGATCAGGTCTCCCTTATCTGCTGTTCTTGCGTTGAACTCTTTGGTAAACTGTACGATGTTTACTCCGTGCTGTCCAAGTGCAGGTCCAACCGGTGGTGCTGGTGTTGCTTTACCAGCAGGAATCTGTAATTTGATATATCCTGTAACTTTCTTTGCCATTTTACGGCACCTCCTAAATAAATGTGGTAATTGCGGGAATTTCCCTCCCACGAAACGCCCCTGGGGCATTTCTTACATCTTCTTGACTTCTGCGAAACTTATTTCTACCGGCGTTTCGCGGCCGAACAGCTCAACATTGATGGTAACCATCTGTTTTGTATCGTTGATACTCTGAATCAGTCCGGTTGTATCCTTCCATGCGCCGCCTGTTACAACGACTGCATCGCCGACTTCAAGGTCAAGCTCAACCTTTTCCTCACCACCGGTGATTCCAAGGTTCACCATTTCCTCATCCGTAAGCGGTACCGGCTTGGATCCCGGTCCTACGAAGCCCGTAACACCTCTGGTATTGCGGACAACATACCAGGTATCGTCGTTCATGATCATGTTGATCAGAACGTAGCCCGGAAACAATTTCCGGAGTACCTGTTTCTTGGTTCCGTTCTTGACTTCAACAACTTCTTCCATAGGAACACGTACTTCCAAAATCTGATCCTCAAGATGACGGTTCTCAATTGTTTTCTCAATATTGGCTTTTACTTTGTTTTCATAGCCCGAATAGGTGTGGACTACATACCAGTTTACTTCTGACATTCTGACACCTTTATCCTTATTTGATCAATAAATTGACGAACTCGATTACAGCGCTGTCAACCAGGGTGATTAACCCGCAGGTTACTGCAGAGATCGCTACGACTGCAACGGTCTGCTTGCCCAGCGTTTTGTTGTCAACCCAGATGATTTTTCTGAACTCTGCTTTCAAGCCCTTGAACCAGCTCTTTTTGGATGCTTTTTTTTCAGTTTCTGCCATTGGATCACCTCTTACCAAAGATTATTTGGTTTCTTTGTGCATTGTGTGCTTTTTGCAGAATCTGCAGTACTTCTTTGTCTCCATTCTCTCAGGATGGTTCTTTTTCTCTTTTGTCATGTTGTAATTACGCTGTTTGCATTCAGTACATGCCAATGTGATTTTTACGCGCACGACTTCCACCTCCACTGTGTATTTGCGTTATCGCTTGTGATCCTTGCGGATCAGCGGCGGTCTCTTCATTTCTGCCCTGTTTTTGCTGCTCGTACTTCAGCAATTTCAGGCATAAAAAAAAGACCTTCTTCCATGTCGCTGGTTTATTGTAGCACAGGAACTGCCTGTTGTCAACAAAATTCACCAAAGTACGCTGAGATTTTTTATCAGGATCGTATCGTTCACCGGTGTCCGGCGAACTGTAACACCCTGTTTGTTCGAGGCGGTTCCGGACAGGAAATGATTCTGCGCGCAATTTTTCCTGCGCGCAGAACCATTCTCTTATTCTTTCCCTTAAAAAGCCTTACGCATCCGATCTGGAATACGCGTTTTTCATCTGGTTGCTGAGTTCAAAGAGTACCTTGTGCAGTGTTGCACCCGTCTCTTTTTTCAGCATTTCAGCCATTTTGTTGTTTGCTTCTTCTCTCAATTGTGTCTGTTTTGTTTCGTCTGTCTCCCCTGCAAGCAGCGCATCGTACTGATGGATCAGTGCATGGCCTTTTGCCATCACCTTTTCCTGATACCGTTCAATGTGGAAGATAGAAGACTTATAGGACGCATCTGCCATTGCTGCTATCATGCGGCTTGCCCAGTAGAAATTATCTGTGGAAACCTCTCCCGTTGTGTTGGAAAGATACTCCGGTGTTGTCGTCACATCGGTGTAGAACGGAACCAGCACATTGAATGTATTTGACGCAAATGCAATCCACTGCAAAATGCCGTTGTCTCCTTTGTGATCCGGGCGCATCTGGATGACAGAAAGGAAATCGGTCCGGTTGACACCGATGGAGCGATATGCTCCCTTCCACGATTTATCGCCGTATGCGGCATACGGGTCGTACGGTGTTCCCTGATAGTGGGAGGACAGTACGTATTTCACATCCTCTACGGTGATCTTCTTCTCCGGAACCATCATCCACGGAATATCGTCGGATACCGGTGTGTAATCGGCATCCGGTCCGTCCCATTTTTTCGTGTGCGGGTTCAGACAGCGCTCCATGAACCAGGCACGCGGTGTATTGTAAACGTGATCGGAATCATCGTGGCTTCCGAAGGCATCGCGCGGATTAAAATTTCCATCCATAGAAAGATCCAGATGATATGTTTCAATAAATTCTTTCAAGTCTGCTGAGCACATATATTCCTTCTGTTCGCCGAGTGCATCCTCCAGATCAAAATGGTCGATGCCAAGCTGGTTCGGCATGGCCACATAATGGTCATCCGGCACTTTCACTGCCATCCAGTGATGGCCGCCGATCGTCTCCAGCCACCAGATCTCATCGTGGTCCTGAAATGCAATGCCGTTCATCTCGTATGTACCGTACTGCTCCAGCAGGCTGCCAAGTCTTTTGACACCTTCTCTGGCGCTTTTAATATAAGGAAGAACAATATAAACGAGGTCCTCCTCGCCGATTCCGCCCGGAACCTCTTCTTTTCCGTCTTCCGCCGGCTGATAAACGACAAGCGGATCAGCACCCAGCACACGCGGATTCGATGTGATTGTCTCGGTCGCAGTCATGCCGACCTGCGCTGCATTCACGCCGCTTGCCGCCCAGACACCCTCGCCTTTTTCTGCGTTTGGCACTGCAGTGTACCGCATCGGATTGTCCGGAAGCTCAATGGTCAGATGAGAAATCTCGGTTTTATAGGTTCTCGGCTGCTCCTCCGGGTGAATCACTACAAATTTTTTCGATGTATAATGGCCTGCACCAGAATCGTCGTTTCGCGCGATCATGGTGGAACCGTCATACGATGCTTTCTTTCCAACTAAAATGGTTGTACAAGGCATAGCTATAGCCCTCCTTTTGCTGTCTTATGCTTCCGATTATGACATCTTCAGCTGCGATTTGCAAGCACCATGTTATCTGTCGTTTTCTTCCTTTTTCACAAAATAAACCGTATCAATTCCTTCTCCCCTGTCATCCTTCAGCCGCCGGACAAGACTATATCCCAGCTTGTCCAGGATATGCTCCTGGGCCCCGTTCGTGGACCAGGTACGGAGAGTAATCCGGCTTCCCGGAAATTTTGCTGCGATATCCTTTTCTGCTTCTGCATACATTACCTCCGAAATTCCCTGTCCGCGGTAATCCGGCCAGACGCAGAGGGTGGTCAGATAGCAGGAATCCGGATATGCTTCCAGATTCTCACAGTTAAAGTGATCCTTCCAGGTCATAAAGGCCCGCACGACTCCCTCTTCCTTCCACAGCACCACATGCTGACTGCAGATATTCTCCAGATATTCTGCAATTCCATCCGTCTTTTCTTCTGTCTCGGCCCAGTTCGTCTGGGATGTACTGTTGCGGTGGGAAAGCGGCGGAACGAAATCCTGATCGCACAGCTCCAGCAGCTGCCGGATTTCCTCTTTCTCTTTTCGATCCTCTATCCCGTCCCTTACAACGACTCTGCTCTCGCAGCACATCCACGGAAGCCGGCATACGAGTGCTACGGCTGCACACATGCCATCTTCTACGCTGGCGGCATCGAGCCATTCTTCTCTGGTATGCGCTCCCCCGCCCCGGCAGAAACCGACGCAGATAGCAGGAATATGCCGCGACAATGGGATATTACAGTCTGTGGATGCTTCAGAGCATACCGCCTCTTCCCCATCGGCTGCCTTCAGCGTTTTCTGTGCGCACCGCGTCATACGTGCCATCTGGACAGGATCGGTTTCTCTTGCGCACGGCCGCTTTCCGACGAGCTTGCAGGAATACTGTACCTCCTCACTCTGGCGTGCTGCTATGGTCTCCTCCAGATATGTTTCGCAGGCTTCCAGGCTCCTGTAATCCTCCGAACGGAATTCAAACAGCATGGAGGCATCCTGCGCAATCGTATTAACAGAGGTTCCTCCCTCTATTTTTCCCACATTGTATGTTGTATGAGATGCTGCATCCGTCTGAAAACGGTAAAGCTCTCCGATCAGGCCCGCAAGCTCTGCAATAGCATTTTTTCTTCCGAAATTCAGGAAGGAATGACCGCCCTTTGTTTTTGCCGAAATCCGATACCGGACAGACCCGATGCAGATGGGATACATTTTATCCCGATACAGATCAAAGGCTGCCATTCCGCACAGATTTTTTTCATAATGGTCGACAAGCGCGCGAACTCCGCACAGATTGCCAAGCCCTTCTTCTCCAAGATCCGCTGCAAAAATCAGACCGCATGGAAGCTCCGGCTCTGTCTCATGAACGTATTTTGCCGCCATCAGAAGCATCACAACATTCACGGTATCGTCTGTGATGCCGGGACAACGCCAGATCATTCCGTCTTCTTTGATCTCCAGCGGCTCCTCCAGCGAAAACACGGTGTCCAGATGCGCCGTATACAGAACCTTCTTTTCCTGTTCCGGCCGATACTCCCAGATTACATTTCCAAGCTCATCCGTATGAACCGACTCCATGCCCTGCTGTTTCATCCATTCCATGCAATATGCGATTCTCTGATCTTCTTTTCCCGTTTCCGTCGGGGTCAGTGTCAGCTCCCGCAGCGTCTGCAGCGCAAGTTCTTTGTTGTTCCGGCAAAAGTTTCGGTATTCCTCTTCTATTTCCCATTTTTTACGCATGAAGTACAATCCTTCCTTCTTTGTATTCCCATTCTGTTCCATATCTCTTGCTCACGCGGGTGAGATATTCTGCAATTTTTTCTGCTGTTTTTTCGTCTGCTACGTACGGAATATTTTTTTTCTGCGTTTTCCCTGTCCATACCAAGCTCGACCGGCAGAAGCTCCAAATGTGTGCATTTCCCCTGACAGATCTCGAAATACGGCAGCACACTCCGATAGACCTCCGGAATTTCGTAGAGGGAATGTGAGGACTGCTCCTGCCGCCTGGCGATTCCGATGGATGCTGCCGTGTGAATATTCAGACCATATTTTTCCATGTAGTCCGCAGGCAGAAGGCGTACATACTGATTTTCAAAAATAAAATTTCCGAGGCAGTAGAAAATCGGACAGTCATGATACAGTTCGATTCCCTTCAGCTGATGCGTTCCGCCCCCGATCACCGCGCTGGCGCCCGCATCGATACAGGCGTGTGCAAATTCCTCCAGAAAATAATCCGCTTCCTCGTCATTGTCCTTACGGATTTCATGGGAATGTACCATAACCAGGACTGCCTCACATGTCATCTTCGCTTCCCGGATTGCATCGACGGTGCGTTTCACATCGATCGGATTCGGGCTGGAGCTTCTTCCCTCTGTTCCGTCCTTGCTGATTTCAAACATTTTCCCGCCAAATTCCATGATACCCTCGGGAAGCGGAGCGATAAATCCCTCCTGCCGGTGCAGATCCCGCAGTCCGTTGATTCCGGTCACCTCTGCAATCTTTGCAAGATCCTGCGCATGTTTCTCCGTAATGGTATATTTTTCCGAAAAGCGCAGCGGATTTAAGCCCGGCCTGCCAGGCTGCCGTTCCGTCTGGCTTCCCGCCCTGGCTGCATTTTCAAAGGTAGAACAGATATCAATCACCGCAATCTGTCCCGCTGTTGTGTCCAGAATAGCAGGACGCGATGCTTCGTAAAGATTTTTGCCTGCTCCGGCATATGCCACATCCTTTTTTTTCAGTTCGCTGATCGTAGATGCAAGTCCTTCGTAGGATAATCCATCGTATGATTATTCGAAATCCCAAGAAAATTAAAACCGTAACGCAGGGTATCTTCCAGACACTTCGCATCTGCAGTCAGCCATGTTCCGCCGGAATACGCCGATGCGTAACAGCTGCCGTCCGATATCGTTGTTTCCAGATTCGCCATCCGAACCTCTCCCTGCATCAGAAATTCGCGAATCGGCAAAACATCCTGATATCCCGGCAGAAGCCGTTTCATAATCAGAATATCACCCGCCGCCGATACTCTTATTGTTCTGTTCATTCTTTTTTTGCCTCCCGAACGATTCCTGCTCTCTGCTTTTAGAATCGCATCTTTATCCATTCTTATTTTTTCGTAACGGTTCAAAAGTCCCATCCCGGTTTTTCTTTCCTTTTACATGGTTCCAAATCGTTACTTTTTCTCTCTGTATCTGCTGCTTCTTTCTACCAGATCCGCAAAAAGGCGGTTCATCTCCGGCGCTGAGTGGATCAGCCCTTCCGGATGCCACTGTACGGCCACAATCTGTCCGTTGCGGCTTTCTATCGCTCGATGGTTCCATCCGGCGCCGTTGCTGAAACCACGATGTCCTCTCCCGGCGTACGCACTGCCTGATGATGCATGGAGTTTACCGCATGGGTTCCCGCCCCAAGGATTTCTGCCAGATGGGTTCCCTCTTTAATTTCTACATGGTGATGCAGATACGACCGCTCCAGGGACTGCAGATGCAGAATTGTAGTTTCCTTCTGTGTATAGATATCCTGGTACAGATCACCGCCGCACAGGACATTTAAAAACTGAATTCCTTTGCAGATGCCAAGCATAGGCATTCCCATCTCTTTTGCTGCCCGTCCAAGTGCAAACCATGCCTCGTCGATCTCCGGGCGGATGGTCTGGATCTGCGGTTTTGGCTCTTCCCCATAATACCACGGATTTAAGTCCTCTCCGCCGGGAACCAGAATTCCGTCGCACACAGCAAGTATGCCTTCTGGATCCGCTTTCATGGTAACTGCCGGAATTGCCATAGGAATTCCGCCGTTATTCAGAACTGATTCGATATAATCGCTGTTGACATACATTCTCTCCGCACTTGAAAAAAGTCCCGGCTGTGTTTTATACGTATTTCCCAAGATTCCAATGATCGGTTTTCTCACTTGTAAACTCTCCTTTTTTACCAGATATGCCGAAAACGGCTTCACCTTTCCTGTGAACCCGCTTCCGGCATGCTTTTTCTTTCGTTATCGAATATTTTACAGTACATCCTGATGGCAGATATGACGGATCTTTTCCTCATCTAAAGCACGAATGACATTGGCTGCCATTGCGCTTGCTGCCTCCAGGTCTTCTTTTGCGCAGAAATTGTAATGGCTGTGCGCATAGCGGGATGGAACACCAAGCACCAGACACGGAACTGCTTTTCCTGTCACGCTGATTTTTGCTGCGTTTGTACTTCCGCCTCTTCTTACGCTCTCCTGGTATTTGATTCCGCATTTTGCTGCCACTTCCTCGGCCAGTGAAATAAACTGCGTATTGGAAATATAGCTGTTGTCCAGGATACGAATCTGAACACCCTTCTTCATGCAGCCCTGTGCCTGTCCTGCGCTGATGAAAAAGTCATCGGAAGGAGATCCTTCAAATACAATGGCAAGATCCGGTTTTACAATCTGGCTCGTTACCACAGCACCGCGAGTTCCGACCTCCTCCTGCGCCGCAAAGGCACCGACAACATTAACTGCAAGAGAAGCCTGCTCCTTTTCCAGCTGTTTCATCGTATCTACGATGCACGCGCAGCCGGCACGGTTGTCAAATGCTTTTCCGAAGCAGATTTCATGCTCTGCATCGTATTCAAAGGTTACATCCGGCATCATCGGATCACCGATATGGATTCCGAAAACGTTTTCAACCTCCTCGCGGCTTGTTGCTCCGACATCCACATACATTTTTTCAATTTCCAGAGTCTGGCTGTTGCGTTCTGCTGTTGTCATGAAATGAACCGGTTTCGCACAGATAATACCATGTACCATCTTTCCGGATCTGGTGCGGATCCATACCGCATGTGCCGGAAGGCTGGTCAGATGAAAGCCGCCAAGCATGATAATGCCAAGGCATCCGTTGTCCTGGATATTCTGTACCATGAAACCGCATGCGTCCAGATGGGCATCCAGCTGGATGACCGGACGGGAATCCTGCTTTGTTCCCGGCATCCGCACATACAGGTTATTCATTGCGTCATTTTCTACATCAAATTCTTTGCAGTAATCTGCTATGGTACGGATGACATCCTCCTCGAATCCACTTGGTCCAAATGCATCGGAAAGCTTACCAAACATTTCTATATCCATTGTTTTATCCTCTTTTCTTTGGGTTTCTGTCAGATTTATATTCTTAATATACAACAAAGCAATGTGCTGTGACAATATCCATCCAGCGGTCTGTCTCCAGCTTATTTGTAAAGGTATCTACCTTCTGCATTCCCGGATAAAACGACATCGTGTACGCTTTTTTCCAGTCTTTATAGGTTACCTCATACGTAAAGTGCTCAGGAAGGGCCACTTGGCACTCTTTTTTCTGTCCGGCAACTGCCTTTTTTACCCCTTCCCGGATTTCGGAGATCACTTTTCCTTTCGCTTTGCACCACGTTGCCGCACCGACACCATGCTTCGTTTCCACTGTCGTAATGCCCGGAATCAGTTCTTTGGCCTGACGGCAGATCTCTTCATCTCCGGAAAGGAACAGCACCGGTACGTGATGTGATGCTGCTGTATAGCTGTTCAGCATGCACTCACTCATCACTTTTCCATTCAGATGAATATACAGGCTGTTTCCTGTCGATGTGTGGCTGATCGAAAAATTGGGATCTCCTGCCGGTGCATGGTATCCAAGATACAGTACGCCGTCATAGCTGTCGTCGATACCATACATCATATTATACGGATGACCACTCTTTCCCCGGATCAGGGTGACATACTCCGGCATTTTCAGCGGGTCAATGTTGGATGCATCTCCGTGACCGTCCTTTACGACAATCTCATCCGCGCCCGCTTCATGTGCTGCTTCGCATGCCGCAACGACCTCTTCGGTCATCTCCTCTGCAAATCTCTGGTATACGCTTTCCTTCTTATGTGTTTCATCGGTCAGTGCCACTCCGGCACAGCCCTCGATATCTGCACTGATAAAAAGCTTCATTTCTGCTGTTCCCTTCTTTCTTTATCATAAAGATGACAATATACGTAATGTCCGTCATCCACTTCATATCGCTCCGGCGCCTGTGTTTTGCAGCATTCCATGCATTTTGGACATCTGGTATGGAATTTGCAGCCTGTCGGCGGCTTGTGGGCGGATGGGATGCTTCCCTCAAGCAGAATTCTTTCTCTTTTTGCCGTCGGATCCGGAACCGGAACTGCGGAAAGCAGTGCCTGCGTATACGGATGCATCGGATTGCTGTAAATTTTCTCTTTTTCTCCGACCTCCACGAAATTGCCGAGATACATAACACCGACACGGTCACTGATGTATTCCACAACGCTCAGGTCATGTGCAACAAAAATATAGGTCAGATCCAGGTCATGCTTCAGTTCATTTAAAAGATTCAGAACCTGCGCCTGAATAGACACATCCAGTGCCGAAACCGGTTCGTCTGCGATGATCAGAGACGGTTCTACCGCAAGTGCACGGGCAATTCCGATTCTCTGACGCTGACCGCCGGAAAATTCATGTGGATAACGGTTTGCATGGTAGTCATCCAGTCCTACCCGGTGCAAAAGATCCAGCACTTTCTTTTCCAGATCCGCTTTATCCTGATACAGATGATGCACCAGCAGCGGCTCTGCAATGATATCAAAAACGGACATTCGTGGATTCAGGGACGCATACGGGTCCTGAAAAACCATCTGTACTTTTTTCCGGATGGAACGCATTCTCCGGTCATTGTACTCTGTAATATCTTCGCCATCCAGATACACATGGCCCGATGTCAGATTTTCCAGTTTGCAGACGCCTCTTCCCAGTGTGGATTTTCCGCAGCCGGACTCGCCTACAATTCCGAATACCTCGCCTTTTTTCACCTCAAAGGTAACTCCGTCTACCGCTTTGACGAATTCCTTTTTCCCAAATCCGCTTCCGGCAACCGGATAATAAATTTTCAAATCCTCTACTCTAAGTAATGTATCTGACATCCTAGTCACCTGCCTTCTCTACGTGATCTGTTTTGAGCTGTCCGCTTTCGCAGAGCCAGCATCTGCTGATATGGCCTTCTTCGATCTGGAAAAATCCCGGTTCTTCCTCGCGGCATTTTTCCGAAGCGTATGGACATCGCGGCTCAAATTTGCAGCCTTTCGGCATATATTTCGGGTTTGGAACGTTACCCGGAATCGACTTCAGTTCTTTTCCGGCGTCTCCCAGTCTCGGAATCGATCCCAGCAGTCCCTTCGTATACGGGTGGGACGGATTGGCGAAAATTGTTTTTACATCTCCGCGCTCTACCACGCGGCCGCAGTACATAACGGCAACATCATCGCAGACCTCTGCGACAACACCAAGATCATGTGTAATAAACAGGATGGATGTACCTGTCTCTTTTTTCAGCTGATTCATCAGATCCAGTATCTGTGCCTGAATCGTTACATCCAGTGCAGTCGTCGGCTCATCCGCAATCAGGATTTCCGGCTTGCATACAAGTGCCATGGCAATCATGACCCTCTGTCTCTGGCCGCCGGAAAGCTGGAACGGATACTCCTTCATCATATGTTCCACACGCGGAACACCGGTTTTCCGGAGCATATCTTCCGCCTTTTTCAGTGCCTCTTTTTTTGATATTTTTTCGTGCTGCAGAACACATTCTGCACCTGGTCTCCAATCTTCATGACCGGATTCAGACTGGTCATCGGTTCCTGGAAAATCATGGAAATTTTGCTTCCGCGCAGCTTTCTCTGCTGTTCCTTCGTCAGCTTTACAATGTCATCGCCATCCAGCAGGATTTCGCCATCAGCAATTTTTCCTTTCGTTCCGGTCAGTAATCCCATCACAGAGAGGGATGTCACGCTCTTTCCACTTCCCGACTCACCTACGATGCCAAGCGTTGCGCCGCGTCGAAGCTCCACATCGACACCGTCTACTGCTTTGATCACGCCGCCATCGGTATAGAAATACGTATGTAAATTTTTTATCTCAAGTACGTTATCAGTAGCCACTTCTGCTCCTCCTTATCAATCGGAAAGTTTCGGATCGAGTGCATCGCGAAGTCCGTCGCCTAACAGGTTAAAGCTCAGTACGGTAAGGAAAATCGCAAGACCCGGGAAAATCGTCACATACATTGCACTTGCCATATAGTTTCTTCCGTTGGAAAGAAGCAGTCCCCATTCCGGTGTCGGCGGCTGTGCGCCCATTCCCAGGAAGGAAAGGCTTGATGCTGTCAGAATGGAAGATCCAAATGACATGGAATACTGTACAATGATGTCCGGAATGGCTCCCGGCAGAATATGGTGAAACAGAATTCTTGCATCGGAAACACCGATGTTCCGTGCCGCCAGGACAAAGACGGAATTTTTCAGGCTCAGCGTTTTGCTTCGGACAAGCCGCGCAAAGGTCGGTGTAGAAAAGACAGCGACCGCAATCACAACGTTTGTCATGCCGCTTCCGAGGATTGCCACGATGGCGATTGCAAGAATCAGTCCCGGAAAAGCAAACAGGACATCGCAGATTCTCATAATAATAGAATCAATCCATCCGCCGTAATATCCGGCCAGAAGTCCGAGAATGGTACCACAGACTGCACCGACCGTAACAGCGCCGAATCCGACTGCAAGTGAAATCCGGGTTCCACAGACGATACGGGAAAACAGATCCCGTCCAAACTCATCCGTTCCAAACAGGTGCTTCATACTTGGTCCCTGCAGAATCGCATTATAATCATACTCATTGATTCCGTACGGCACAATTTTGCTTCCGAAAAACGCAAGGAAAATGAGAAAAATGATAAAACAAAGCGCAACTACTGCATTTTTCTGTTTTTTAAATTTTCGAACCATCTCAGAAAACGGAGTTTTAATTCTCTCCTGGTTCTCGGTCTGTACTTTTTTCTTTTCTTTCATTCCACTCATCTCCTACTGAAGTTTAATTTCCGGATTCAGAACCGCATAGAGGATATCGACAATCAGGTTGATGACGATAAACTGCAGCGAAAAGATCAGAATCAGGGACTGGATTGCCGGATAATCTCTGTAATTGACCGATTCAATCAGAAGGGAGCCAAGGCCAGGATAGGCAAATACCGTTTCTGTGACAACAGAACCTCCCAGCAGAAAGCCGAACTGCAGACCCACAACCGTCACGACGGAGATCATGGAGTTGCGGAAAACATGCTTCCAGATCACAACCTTTTCTTTGATTCCTTTTGCTCTTGCTGTTCTGACGTAATCTTCTTTTAAAACCTCAATAATGGAGGATCTTGTAAATCGTGCGATCACGGCTGCAATTCCGACGCCGAGCGTGATCGACGGCATAATCAGACTTTTCAGGCTTGTTCCGCTTGTTGTCGGCAGAATTCGCAGTTTTACCGCAAACAGCATAATCAGCAGAAAGCCGATCCAGAACGAGGGGAGTGAAATACCCGAGACCGCAATCGTCATTCCGGTATAATCCTGCCATTTTCCCCGGTGTGTTCCGGACCACACACCAAAGAGCACACCAACAACCGAGCTCCACAGCAATGTGACAAATGCCAGACGGACGGTATTTCCGAATCTTCCCGCAACCTCCTTTGTAACCGGCTGCTTTGTGCGAAGGGAGGTTCCGAGATTTCCTTTTAAAAGTCCTGTCACGTAGGTAACATACTGTGCCGGAATGGATTTATTCAGGCCAAGCTCTTCTCTTACTGCCTCTACGTCATCCTGTGTTGCCTGCTCTCCTGCAACGAGTCTCGCCGGATCTCCCGGAATCAGGCGGACAAAGAAAAATACAAATGTAACAACAATAATCAGTGTGGGGATCGTACCCACAATACGCTTCAGTATATATTTTGGCATATTGTATCTCCTACTTTCATGCTTATCCTACAGGTACAATCCCACGGATCACTGCCTGCTTTCCTGTTTGTAAGAAACCGGCGCCCTCTTTTGATGGAAGGACGCCGGGGTCTTTTTCATATCCTTGTTTCAGTCTGCCGTTATTCGGCTGCCATTCTGGCATTTCTCATGCCGATGCTTCCATCGCCTAACAGATATACTCCGGTAATGTTGTTGCTGGTTGCCCAGATGTTTTTATCGCTTGCGATGCAGAGCAGCGGGAGATCCTTCCATACGATATCCTGTACTTCTCCATAGATCTCACCACGTTTGTCTTCATCTGCAGTTGCAAGACCGTCTTTGAGAAGCTGATCTACTTTTTCATTCTCATAGTAGCTGATATTGAAGCTCATCGGCGGCTCAGACTCGGTTGCCAGCATCGGGCGAAGTCCCCAGTCAGCATCACCGGTGGAAGTAGACCATCCGCTTAAGTAGCAGTCAACCTCGGCATCTGCTCCTGCGCAGTCAGCTCCCTGAACCTTTTCATTCAGAACGGCATTTTCCATTCCGTTCAATTCCAGATCAATACCAACCTCAGAAAGCTGCTGTTTGTAGAACTCTGCTTTTTTCTGATTTGCTGTCGTGTTGCTGTACATCAGTGTTGTGGTAAATCCATCCGGATATCCTGCTTCCTTTAACAGCTCTTTTGCTTTTTCCGGATCGTAGGAATACGGATCATTTCCTTTGTAGTGCTGTACTTCTTCTCCTACCATAGAAGTTGCCACAGAACCGTAACCGTTCATAACGACCTGGATATATGCCTCTTTGTTGATTGCATAAGCCATTGCCTCACGAACCTTCACATCGTTGAACGGTGCTTTCTGTGTATTCATGAAGAAGTACCATACGGCGATGCTGTCGCCCATTCCAACGGATACGTTGCTGTCACCTTTTAAGGTGTCAACACTTTCTGTCGGTACAGACCACATAATCTGTGCGTCACCTGCCTGAATTGCAGATACACGGGTAGCACTTTCTGCAACCGGTTTGAATGTGATGCTCTTAAATCCTGCATCTGCATCTGCCAGAGCAGTTCCGCCGCAGACGTCTGCGTCATATCCCCACCAGTCTTTGTTCAGCTCTACTTTCATATGGTCACCGGCAACCCATTCAACAAATTTGTACTGGCCGGTTCCTACCGGTGCCTGTGCACAGGCATCTTCTCCTGCTTCAATCTGTTTCGGGCTCATGATCAGCGTAGCCGGATGTGCCAGGTTGCTGATGAAAGCACCGAATGACTGTGTTAAATAAATTTTAACGGTATAATCATCTACCTTCTCTGCATGATCCAGAACATTGCAGAGGAATGTAGTACGTTTCAGTCCAAGGCTCTTATCTGCCCATTTGTTTACGTTTGCAATCAGGGCATCTGCATTCCACGGAGTTCCATCGGTAAAGCTTACGCCCTCACGAAGATGAATCGTATACTCGGTTGCTTCGTCATTTGCTTCGTAGCTGGTTGCCAGCATCGGAATGATCTGCATATTCTCATCAAATCCAAACAGACCGTCCATCATCATTCGCTGTACACCACCGGAAAGTGTATCGGAAGTATCCATCGGATCCATGGTGGTAAAGTCTACAGCTACCATTGCCGTAACATCAGAATCCTGGGATACCGACTCGCCTGCCGGAATCGTGATGGTATTCTCCGTACCTGCTTCTGAACCGGATGAGGTCGATGCAGCGGATGCTGTTGATGTGCTCTTACTTGTGTCAGAAGAACCTGTCGATCCACATGCTGTCAGTGCCAGTGCCGTTGCTGCTGCAACCAGAGCACGCATTACATGTCTTTTTTTCATTGTTGTCTCCTCCTTTTCTGCAAGTGTTGCTGTTTTCTTTGTTCTTTCTTTTCACAGATAACAGAACCATGATATAAAAAAGAGCAAAGATGCCTTACCTTTTTTTACAGCCCCTTTGCTTAATCGGTATTATAGATGTAATGCGTCACTATGTCAAAGCATTCTTCTTGATTTTTTCTTTTCTTTTTTGTCTTTTTGCATTTAGGTTGTTTATTTTCGTCAAAAATGATATAATTATCCTAATTTTTAACCCATTACCACTTTTTAGCAGGAAAAGAGGTCCCTTTATGAACAGAAAACAAAAGCTTGGCAACGTATTGATCATTTCTTCCCGGAAACGAATGCTTTCCGAATTTCAGTCTTATCTTCACTCCGTGCTCGGTGAATATCTCACCTTCAATACCCTTTTGAGAGAGCAGGCCACAGACCCCTCTCTCTTCCGGGGATACCAGTGCGTCCTTTTTCCAACCGCCCGCGCCATGGAAACCTTTCCGCTTACCCTTGACTCCTCCATTTTGCAGCTCCCCTGCGACCGCGTTTTCAACCATATGTTCCTGGATAAAATCATTCAGATTCCGCCGCACGAACGTGTCTATCTGGTAAACGATGATAAATATTCCACGCTCGCTATCATTTCCCAGTTTGAGGAATGCGGCATCACACAATATGACTTTGTTCCGTTTTATCCCGGATGCAAGGATACCGAGTCTGACATTCAGTTTGCCATCACCGCCGGCGAGCCGCAGCTCGTTCCTTCCCGCATTCCCAATGTACTGGATATCGGCAACCGTATCATCGATATTTCCACTATTTTACAGCTCTGCGAATATTTCAACATTCCTCTGCAGACCGTAAACCGTGTATCGCGCAATTATGTCAATCAGATTCTTCACACCGTCAAAACCTCAGAAACCTACTATACAAATTATGTACAGACCGAACAGCTCATGCAGGTTATCCTGTTCTCTCTTCCCATTGGCATCTGTCTGTTTGGTGCGGATGGCCGCATTCAGTTCATGAACGCTAAATTTGCACATGCCTTCTCGCTTCCCTCCTCCAACTTTGAAGGACAGCCTTTTTCGGAATGTCTTCCGCCTGCCTACGCGGACACTGCTTTCGACCGCAACGGTGACTGGACCATTCTCCTTTCGGATCAGAAAACACAGATCACGTTAAGCGTTCTCTCTATGGTTTTTCCGGATACAGAGCCTGTTTTTCTTGCGTTTCTTCCCGAGAGCAGATCCACGGAAATGTCGGTACCGAAAGACGAAAAAACGGAAGAAAGCACTTTTTTCGCTTCCTCCCGTACCTTTTCCCTTTCCCTGTCCCACGCAGATTCCGTCCAGAATCTGATGGCGCAGGCCAGACATCTTGCACTTTTTGATTTTCCGATTCTGATCCAGGGAGAAAGCGGTACACAGCGCAGGACACTCGCACGTGCGATCCACAATTTTTCGCGCCGCCATCATTATCCGTTTTCCGTTCTTCATTCTCCGGGAAATGATCTGACCGAAGCCTCCCTGCTCCGGCTTCTTGCCGAAACCAACCATGGCACACTCGTTCTTTCCCAGGTGGACCGTTTTCCGCTTTCCATTCAGGATCTGCTGGTCAATGTTCTTACCAATGTTCATGGTAACTTCTTTTCCGCACCGGAAACCCGCCGTTTCGATGTGCGGATCATTGCTATTGCGGATGATAACCTTTACAAAAAAGTAGAAAAAGGAACCTTCCTGCGGGAACTTTTTCACCTTTTAAGTGCTTCAGAGCTTCAGACAGTCCCGCTCCGCAGACGCAGGGAGGATATTCCCGATCTTCTCAATTACTTTCTGCTTCAGTTTTTCCACAACACCGATATGACCTGCGACCGGATCTTTTCGGAAGGGCTTCTGCGCTTTCTGAAGGAATATGCGTACCCCGGAAATATTCATGAGCTGTACAATCTGTCCTGCAGCCTGTTTACCCGGTACAGCAGCCATAAGCTGCAGCTTTCCGATCTGCCAACGTACCTCCGCTCCCGCCAGATGGCTGACGTTTCCCTCACCGCCCTTCAATATCAGGTTCTTTCTTTCGTATCGACGCATCCGAAAGCAGGCCGCCTGGCAATCAAAAACGGACTGGCCGACGGAGAAACCTTTGTATCCGAAGCGGCTCTGCGCACCGTACTCGGAGAGCTTTCTTCCGCCGGTTATCTCATCGTGCACCGGACAAAAGGCGGATGTGAAATTTCCGAGCTGGGGCGTATGGTTCTGGAACAATAATTTATTTCAGAAATCCCGGTATTTCCAGAAATTCTGCAAGGCTGCGGTATCTGGCTCCGTCCAGGCCTCTTTTTTCCTTTGCGGTTACCATAGAGTTCAGGATCGCTTCCTCCACAGCCTCTGCCGCTGCTTCAAATGCCTCGTTGATTTTTTCTTCTTTTATCCGGGCACACACTTCCACCTCACATGTACTCTTTGTGTCTACGCGGTTTGCTGTTGTAAATCCGATCATGATTTCACCGCTTCCGTGGCCGGTGTAGGCTCCTGTTCTGGCGATTCCAACTCCACAGCGGCGGATAATCCGGTACAGCTGCCGCTCTGATACCGGAAGGTCTGTTGCCAGAACCGTCATAATTGATCCCCGGTCTTCGGCGCTGCTTCCGCATTCTTCCTTCCGGATCCGCTCCAGAATCTTCTCTCCTGTCGGTTTTCCACTGATTTTCAAATCTCTGGTTGCCCCGAAATTTGACTGTACCAGAACACCAATGGTATATGTTTTTCCGTCAAGCACCAGCGTGCGGGATGCTGATCCGATTCCCCCTTTCAGCCCATAGCAGATAGTTCCTGTTCCGGCACCGATATCACCTTCCGCAAAGTCTGTATCCGCCTGCTCCAGTGCATGATACAGCTCTTTTTCCCCCACTACCCGGTTACAAATCTCATTGATTCTCGAATCATTACATTCTCCGACAACCGGATTGATGGAAAAAACATCTTCCCCTTCTTTTCGGGTCTGCTGTATCATCCATGAAATCATGCATCCGCCACTTTTCCGACATTCAGTGTATTGGTCAGGGCAATGGGCGTTTCAAGAGTTCCGAGCTCCTGTACCTGCACAAGACCGCACGTTTTCCCGAAACCGTTATGCACGTAGCAGACGCCAGGTACTTTTTCAGAAACGGATTGCCTTCTCCCGGCACAATCACCGTCACTCCGGTATGCTGATTTCCACTTTCCACCGTCGCATGGCCTACCCGCACACCGGGCACATCCGTAATTTTGTTTCGCGGTCCATTTTCATGATGTCCGATCCGATATCCGTAATCACTGATTCTTTTCTGTTTCATCCTGTTTCCTCCTCTTTTTATGATGTACTCCCGGAATTTTTCAGCTCACGCAAATACAGGCACAAAAAAGACTCCGCAGATACATTTTTCTCTCACTTTACGCTCTCTTCTCTCTTCTGTCCATACCTCTTCCCACAATTTTTCCTCTTTTCTTTATATTTTTTCCATTTCTTTTAGAATTTGGACACACTTTGCTCACATATTCCTTTTATAATAAAGCTCGGATAGTTGATAAACCACTCACTATCTCCCCCCTCATAAAAAGATGGCGATATACTTTTGTATATCGTCATCTTTATTTTTACTGACAAAAACGCCCCCGGGCAGAAAACGTAACCACTTCCGTTTTCCGCCCGGGGGCATTCTTTCTTCCTTTTTGCTCAGGCCTCTGCAGCAGCTTCCTCTGCTTCCGCTTCTGCCATCGCCTGTTCGTACTGTTTCAGGATAATGGTCTGAATTTTTTCTCTGGTTCCGGAGTTGATCGGATGTGCGATATCGCGGTACTCCCCGTCCGTAGCCTTACGGCTCGGCATTGCGATGAACAGTCCTTTTTCTCCTTCGATTACCTTAATATCATGTACGACAAATTCGTCATCGATTGTGATAGACACAACCGCCTTCATTTTTCCTTCTTTTGTTACCTTGCGTACTCTCACGTCTGTAATGTTCATAAACTTTTATGCCCCTTTCACCCCATAATCAGATGGCGTATCTTTCGTTTTTTTCGACAACAATTTTGATGCCGTCCTCCCCACAGTGATAGGAGTTTGCACGGATGGTGTCCCTGCTCTCCACAATACAGTTTTCAATGTGAGTGTTGTCTCCGAGATATACATCATTTAAGATGATAGAATTTTTAATCACACAGTTGTTTCCAACATATACCTTCTTGAACAAAACAGAGTTCTCAACCTGTCCGTTGATGATACAGCCGCTGGATACAAGAGAATTTTTCACTGTGCAGCCAGGATTGTATTTTGCCGGCGGAAGATCGTCGATCTTGGAGTAGATGCCCGGATACTGTCCGAAGAAGTAATCTCTTACCTCCGGTTTCAGGAAATCCATGTTGGTTCTGTAATAGGAATCTACGGTAGCAATGTTGCTCCAGTAGGTATTGATCTTGTATCCGTAAATCCGTTTCAGGTTTTTGTAACGGATTAAAATATCCTTTACAAAGTCGTAGCGGTCTTCCTGTGCGCTGCGCTCAATCATTTCGATCAGCTGGCGACGGCGGATGACATAGATACCGGTAGAGATCACGTTGGAGCTCGAAACCATCGGTTTTTCCTCGAACTCCTCGATGCGGCAGTCCTCATTCATCTTCAGGACGCCGAAGCGGCTGGTATCTGCTTCCTTGGAATCCGTGCATACCACGGTAACATCCGCACGTTTTGCAATATGGTATTCCAGTACCTTATTGAAATCCAGTTTGTATACGCCATCTCCCGATGCGATGACTACGTACGGTTCATGGCTGTTTTTCAGCCATGTCAGGTTCTGACTGATCGCGTCTGCCGTTCCACGATACCACCAGCTGTTATCTGATGTAACGGTTGGAGAAAATACAAACAGACCGCCATGTTTTCTTCCGAAATCCCACCATTTGGAAGAGCTTAAATGTTCATTTAAAGATCTGGCGTTGTACTGTGTCAGGACAGCCACCTTCTGAATATGAGAGTTTGCCATGCTTGACAGCGCAAAATCGATGCTGCGGAAGCTGCCTGCGACCGGCATAGCTGCAACGGCTCTTTTATTGGACAGCTCTCTCATTTTGTTGTTGTTACCGCCTGCAAGAATAATTCCCAATGCTCTCATATTACTCACCGTCCTTTTCTACAATTGCTCCGCCGGACGGAAGTGTGCCATCCGGGTAATCCTCAAGGGAAGTTTCGCCGGAAATGCAGACATTCTTTCCAATGGTTACGCCATCCGGAATGACTGCCTTTTCTCCAACGGTCACAAGTCCGAATCCGTAAATATTCGGTTTTAAGACGTTCGGCGCTTCCTCGCCAACGCCCATCACAACATGTTTGCCGACATGTACGTTTTCTGCAATAATGGCCTTATTGACCTGGGTTCCCTCGCCGATTGTGCTGTGGCGCATAATAATAGAATCTCTTACAACAACACCCTTTTCAATGCGCACATCCGCACCGATGACGGAATTATGTACCTCTCCGTAGATTTCAGCGCCCTCGCCGATAATACAGCGGTCGATGACAGCGTCCCCGGAAACATACTGCGGACGGATGATATCACCTTTGGTATAGATCTTCCAGAACTCCTCATATAAATTGAATTCCGGAATAATATCGATCAGCTCCATATTTGCTTCCCAGTAGGAGCCAAGCGTTCCGACATCTTTCCAGTAGCCGTTGAACTCATACGCAAACAAACGTTTTCCGTTGTCGCGGCAGTACGGCAGAATATGTTTTCCGAAGTCACAGCTCGGCTGATCCTTCAGGGCTGTCAGAGATTCCTTTAATGCTTTCCAGCTGAAAATATAGATGCCCATAGAAGCGAGGTTGCTTCTCGGGTGCTCCGGTTTTTCTTCAAATTCGGTAATTCTTCCGTTTCCGTCTGTGATCATGACACCGAAACGGCTTGCTTCTTCAATCGGTACCGGCATACATGCGATGGTCACATCTGCGTGGTTTGCTTTGTGATAGTCAAGCATCACCTCGTAATCCATTTTGTAAATGTGGTCGCCGGAAAGAATCAGAACATATTCCGGATTGTATGTTTCCATATAAGCCATGTTCTGGTAAATTGCATTTGCAGTTCCTGTATACCATTCGCTGTTTGTACTTTTTTCGTATGGCGGCAGAACGGTTACGCCGCCTTCGTTTTTATCGAGATCCCACGGAATACCGATTCCGATATGGGTATTCAGCCGCAGCGGCTGATACTGGGTCAGTACGCCTACCGTATCAATTCCTGAATTGATACAATTACTGAGCGGGAAGTCGATGATTCGATACTTTCCGCCAAATGCTACTGCCGGTTTTGCCACTTTCTCCGTGAGCACACCGAGACGGCTTCCCTGGCCGCCTGCCAGCAGCATTGCTATCATCTCTTTCTTAATCATGCAATCACCTCTTGTCGTATCTAAAGATTTGCAGTAACTGTAAGAATGTACGGCATACTTCCTGTCTGCCTTCAGAAATGATCCCCTGTCGGTCCTGGCTTTTCATATCCACGCACTTCTTTGATAACTACAAGGTAAATTATACCACACTTCCGTCACATTGTGAACGTTTTTTATAATTTTTCTTTATTTTTTTCTTATATTTTATTACTTTTGACTATGCATTTTTCAACCTGTCAGAACCGCATCATGATTTTCAACAATTTTCGACAAACCGTTTATTATTTTTTTACCAGTTTTTGTCATTTCCCGTCGTTTTCATTTTGCAACATTGCATTTTGCACATGATCTGCTCCATAATGTTTATCTATTATTTTTTATTTCATTTTCATTTTCCTGTGCTTTTTTTCTTTTACTTTTCCGGCAAATACGTGTATACTATTAGCCAGAACAGTTCCGGCCGGATTCCGGGGAAACGGCTTTGGATTTTACTCTGTTCTTTCCTATGATTAATTGAGAAAATTTCCCCAATTCAGTGAAAAGACACATTGAAGGAGATACTATGTACGAAGTAGATTTCAGTAAACCAATCCATATACATTTTATCGGCATCGGCGGCATCAGCATGAGCGGCCTTGCTGAAATTCTTTTAAAAGAAAATTTTACGATTTCCGGTTCCGATGCAAAGGAAAGTGACCTGACCCGCCACCTGACTTCTCTTGGCGCGCAGGTTTTCTACGGCCAGAAGGCGGAAAATATCATTCCTGGCATCGACCTTGTCGTTTACACCGCAGCGATCCACCCGGACAACCCGGAATTTGCCGCCGCCAAAGCTGCCGGCATTCCGATGCTGACCCGTGCTGAACTGCTTGGACAGATCATGCGCAACTACAATACGCCGATCGCCGTTTCCGGTACCCACGGAAAGACGACGACAACCTCCATGCTCTCCCACATTCTGATGGCAGCCGACTGTGACCCAACGATTTCTGTCGGCGGTATTCTTCCGTCCATCGGCGGAAATATCCGTGTCGGCCATTCCGAAACTTTCCTGACCGAAGCATGTGAGTACACCAACAGTTTCTTAAGTTTCTTCCCGAAAATCGGCATCATCCTCAATATGGATGCGGATCATCTTGACTTTTTTAAGGATATTGATGATATCCGCCATTCCTTCCGCGAATTTGCCCGTCTGCTCCCGGCCGACGGCATGCTGATCATCAACGCCGATACGCCGAAATACGATTACGTAACCGAAGGCCTTGGCTGCAAAATTGTCACCTACGCGCTGGAGAATCAGGCTGTCGCTGATTATACCGCTGCCAACATCACCTACGATGAGTTCGATCACCCGTCCTTCGACTGCATCTGCCGTGGCGAGCTGCGCGGTCGCTACACACTGATGGTTCCGGGACTTCACAACGTTTCCAACGCCCTGGCTGCCATTGCACTGGCCGATGAACTGCAGCTGCCGGAAAACGCCATCCACGAAGGCTTTGCCACCTTCCGCGGAACCGACCGCCGTTTCCAGTATAAGGGTACATACCACGGAGCAAAGGTGATCGACGATTATGCGCATCATCCAACCGAAATCCGTGCAACGATGGAAGCCGCTGAAAACTGTGCGCACAGAACACTGTGGTGCGTCTTCCAGCCGCATACCTACACCAGAACGAAAGCGCTGCTCGATGATTTCGCTGCCGCTCTTTCCCTGGCAGACCATGTGGTTCTCGCCGATATTTACGCAGCCAGAGAAACCGATACGCTCGGCATCTCCTCCAAAGATATCCAGGAACGCATTGTAAAACTCGGCACTGCCTGCGAATATTTCCCATCCTTTGCGGAAATCGAAAACTATCTGAACGAAAATCTTGCCGAGGCGACATGCTGATCACCATGGGTGCCGGAGACGTTGTAAAAATCGGTGAGGAGCTTCTTGCTTCCGAAAAATAAAATCATTCTTTCGCTTTACCTGCTCCCTGTGGAAAATGGAGTTTTCCTTTTTTCCACAGGGTCTTTTTTTGCTCCGAATCCACACAATCTGTCTTTTCGCCAAATAGTTACGCACATTTTTATTCACAGCTATTTTCCTGTATTTTCGCCTGTTTTCAGAGTTATCCACATTGTCCACAATTTTATACACATTTTTACGATCCACACAATGTGGATTTCCTGTGTATAACTTTGTTTACATAACGATATCACCAGAAAGTCCTATACTTCCCTGTTTTCCTCCATTTTTCAACATTTTTGGTAGATGATAATATTTCACAAAACGGATTTCTCCACATTATCCACATTGTCCACAGTCCTTTTTCATCCACCGTGCCTTTTTCCCGGAATGTTTTTTCCGCAAAACACCTATTCACTTGTCGAAAATACTGTGTTATACTTGGTTGTGTATGAGAAGGCAAGACGTATAATAAAAAACAGATCGCTAAAAGTAAAAATCTGCCGCACGATAAGAACAGGATGGTGTAATTTTGAGTATGCTGACATTAAACAATGACTGCCTGGCCAGTGTGACTGCTGTGCCGGATCTTTTTCTGGAACAATATATGCCCGCAGCCAACGGAGAATTTGTAAAAGTGTACCTTTATCTGCTGAAGCTGGTCAAAGACCATCAGCAGGATTCCACTCTGTCATCGATGGCAGATTTTTTTTCCTGCACGGAAAACGATATCGTCCGGGCGCTGAAATACTGGGAGAAGCAGGGACTCCTCTCGCTCTCCTACACCACTGGGGAAAGCGTTCCGACCGGAATCGCCTTTCTGCCGCTTGTCCGGAAGGAAGAAAGCGGAATCCTTCCAACACCGGAATCCTCGATTTCCGGCCCGATTGCGGCTGCACCGGCTGTTTCTGCTGTATCCGTTGAAATCCCGCAGACGGAACAGACCCCGGCTCCATCACCACAGCCGGCCGTTTCTGCCCCATCTGCCTCTTCTCCGGCAGATGATCTTTCCAGTTCCGGTATTTCCGGACAGTCAGTAGAAAAAAAACACGCTCCCGGCAGCCGCGAAGAACTGCAGCACGTTCTTTACGTTGCGCAGACGTATTTCGGTCATCTTCTGTCGCCAACGGAAATCGAATGCATCATGTTTTTCTATGATGATCTCCACTTTTCCGCGGATCTTCTGGAATACCTGGTGGAATACTGTGTTTCGAAGGGAAGCACCAGCATCCACTACCTGAAAAAGGTAGGACTCGCCTGGCAGGAAAGCGGAATCCGCGATGTTGCCTCTGCCAAACAGGAGACCACGACATTCAACAAACATTACTACACAATTTTGAAAGCATTCGGCATCCGCAACCGCGCACCGGTGGAAAAAGAAGCCGAGATGATGGACCGCTGGCTGAATACCTACGGTTTTACGATTGATCTTATCACCGAAGCCTGTCAGCGCACCGTTTCCAAGATCGGCCAGCCGAGCTTCCAGTACGCGGAAGGCATTCTCTCCAAATGGAAGGAACAGGGCGTCCGCTCCATGGCAGACGTCGAACAGCGCGATGCGGAGCACCAGAAAAGGAAGAAAACCGCTTCTGATCAGAATGCGGCACGAAAAACCGCTCCTGCTGCTTCAAGTAACCGCTTCAACAATTTCCATCAGAGAGAATACGACTACCAGAAGTTAGAAGAACAGCTTCTGAAATAACGCCCGGAGGACGAAACAACTATGGCACTGACAAACCCGCAATACGATGCGATTATGCGCATGTACAACGAACGGCAGCTCCGCCACCAGAGAGAACAGCAGGAGCACATCCGCATTGCTTATGAAAAGATTCCGCGCCTTGCGGAAATCGACGCCGAGATTGCATCCCTCTCGGTTCGGAAAGCAAAAGCGATGCTGAACGGAGACGCTTCCATGGATCTCGACCTGAATGCTGCCATCCGTGACCGTTCCCAGGAACGCGCGGCGCTCCTTTCCATGCACGGCTACCCGGCAGACTATCTCGAGCTGACGTATGACTGCCCGCTCTGCCGCGACACCGGCTACATCAACGGCACGCAGAAATGCGCCTGCTTCAAAAAAGCTGCCGTCGATCTTCTGTACCGGCAGTCCAACGTGGAGGAGCTTCTGAAAGCCGAAAATTTCAGCCAGTTCTCTCTGGATTACTACTCGGACAGCCTGACCAGTACCGGAACACCGCTCACTTCCCGCGAGGCCGCTGCTGCCGCGCTCGAAAAAAGCCAGGCGTTCGTCCGCAATTTCGGCTCGTCGTTTGAAAATCTCTTCTTTTACGGCGACACCGGTGTCGGAAAAACGTTTCTTTCGCACTGTATTGCCCGCGAACTGATCGAGCAGTCGTTCTGTGTGATTTATTTTACTGCATTTGATCTGTTTGACCTGTTTGCACGCTACACCTTTTCCAGTTCAGAAGAAGCAAAAGACGCTCACGCCAATATCTTTGACTGCGATCTTCTGATCATCGATGATTTAGGTACGGAACTGACCAACAGCTTCGTCTCTTCCCAGCTCTTTCTCTGCATCAACGAACGCATCCTGCGGAAGAAATCGACGATCATCTCCACGAACCTGCCCCTTGACCGCTTCATGGAGACGTACTCGGAACGTACCTTTTCACGAATTTCAAGTAACTACACCATCATTAAACTTTTTGGAAACGATATTCGGATCCAGAAAAAACTTTTGGGAGGAACCAAAGCATGAGTAAGGGAACTGAAGGACATTTTGACACACTGCCAATCGGAAGACTGGGACTGATCCCGCTGAACAGCAGCGCCGCACTTGGAAAAAAGGTCGACGATTATCTGGTCAGCTGGAGAAAGGGACGCGGCAATGAATTTGCGGAAAAATATGTCGCTGCCTATGAAGGATATGAGCGTGACAGCTACATTATCCAGTCTCAGGTTCCGCGTTTCGGTTCAGGCGAGGCAAAGGGTATCATCAACGAATCTGTCCGCGGTGACGATATCTACATTCTGCTCGATGTCTGCAACTACAGCCTGACCTATTCTCTGTGCGGCTACACCAACCACATGTCTCCGGACGACCACTTCCAGGATCTGAAGCGTGTCATCGCAGCCATCGGTGGAAAAGCCCGCAGAATCAATGTCATTATGCCATTCCTGTATGAGAGCCGCCAGCACAAGAGATCTGGAAGAGAGTCTCTCGACTGCGCACTTGGTCTGCAGGAGCTGACTGCTATGGGCGTAGAAAACATCATCACCTTCGACGCTCACGACCCGCGTGTCCAGAACGCGATTCCGCTGCATGGATTTGAAACCATCCAGCCGGCTTACCAGTTCATCAAAAACATCCTGCGCAATGCACCGGATATGAAGCTCGACAAGGATCATCTGATGGTCATCAGCCCGGATGAGGGCGGTATGGGCCGTGCTATCTACATGGCAAACAACCTCGGTGTTGACATGGGTATGTTCTACAAACGCCGCGACTACTCTACCATCATTGACGGACGCAACCCGATCGTTGCCCATGAGTTTCTCGGTGCTGATGTCAAAGGTAAGGATATGATCATCATCGACGATATGATCTCCTCCGGCGAGAGTATGCTGGAAGTTGCCAAACTCTTAAAGGATCGTGAGGCACGCAACATCTACATGTGCTCGACCTTCGGACTGTTCACCAGCGGACTGGAGAAATTCGACAAGGCTTATGAGGAAGGACTCTTCACAAAAGTTCTGACCACCAACGTCGTATACCAGACACCGGAGCTTCTCTCCCGCGAGTACTACATCAGCTGCGACCTGAGCAAATATATCGCTCTCATCATCGACAAGCTGAATCACGATGCCTCCATCAGCGGACTGCTGGATCCGGCGGATCGTATTCAGAAAGTTATTAAGAAATTTAAGAATCACGAGAAGATCTGATATTCCAGGGTTCAAAGTTCGAAAGCTGTTCGTGCTTGCACGATAAAGCGTTCGAATTTGGAACCCGCCAAACATGAGGACGTAGCGCCAGCGGATTCCGAATATTTGCAGAATCGCGGAACAATTCGTGAATATCCACAAACGCCGAAACTGTCACGAAAACGGTTTCGGCGTTTTTTTTATATTTTTAGCAAATTCTTGCTAGTTTTTTCTTTTTTCGGCTGTATAATGAAATTACATTGTACGACGAAGGAGGTATCACACATGCAATTTGGACATTTTGATGATGCGAAAAAAGAGTATGTCATCACAAGCCCGAAGACTCCGCTTCCGTGGATCAACTATCTGGGATCTGAGAACTTCTTTTCTCTGATTTCCAATACCTGCGGCGGATACAGCTTCTACAAGGACGCAAAACTTCTGCGTCTGACCCGTTACCGTTATAACGATACGCCGCTCGATCAGAACGGACGCTACTACTACATCAAGGACGGCGATACCGTCTGGAACCCGGGCTGGCAGCCGACCCAGACGCCGCTCGATTCCTACGAGTGCCATCATGGCCTTGGCTACAGCCGCTTTGTTTCTTCCAAAAACTTAGTTGCCGCTGAACTGACCGCTTTTGTTCCGCTGGCAGATTCCTGCGAAGTAAACCGTCTCATGCTGACCAACAACGGCACCGAAGAAAAAACACTGGCTCTGACTTCTTTTGTAGAGTTCTGCTTCTGGAACGCCGTGGACGATATGACCAACTTCCAGAGAAACTTCAGCATCGGCGAAGTTGAGATTCAGGGTTCTGAAATTTACCACAAAACTGAGTACCGCGAGCGCCGCAGACATTACGCTGTTTATGCAGTCAACTGCCCGATCGACGGATACGATACCGACCGCGACGCTTTCCTTGGCGCTTACCGCGGAAATGACCGCCCGGAGACCGTTCTGCGCGGCACTGCAGGCAACACCGTCGCCAGCGGATGGGGTGTGATCGGTTCCCACCACATCGACGTTACCTTAAAACCAGGCGAGTCCCGCTCCTTTATCTTTGTTCTCGGCTACTGTGAGAATGCAGCGGATGACAAATGGGAAGCTCCTGGCGTGATCAACAAAAAACCGGCAAAAGAGATGCTCTCTCACTATCAGACCGACGAGCAGGTTGACGCAGCACTTGCAGAGCTTGCTTCCTACTGGGAAGGCCTGCTGGCAAAATATGCGCTCTCCTGTGCAGATGAAAAACTGGGACGCATGGTCAACATCTGGAACCAGTATCAGTGTATGGTTACCTTCAACATGTCCCGTTCTGCATCCTACTTCGAATCCGGCACCGGCCGTGGTATGGGCTTCCGTGATTCCTGCCAGGATCTGCTCGGCTTCGTTCATCTGATTCCGGACCGCGCAAGAGAGCGTCTGCTCGATATCGCTGCTACCCAGTTTGAAGACGGAAGCGCATATCACCAGTATCAGCCGCTGACCAAGAAAGGAAACATGGATATCGGAAGCGGCTTCAACGATGACCCGCTCTGGCTGATTGCCGGATGCGCCGCCTACATCAAAGAGACCGGAGATTTCTCCATTCTCGATGAGCAGGTTGATTTCGACAACGATTCCACCAAGGCACAGCCTCTGATGGAGCACCTGAAACGTTCCTTCGACTTTACCGTAACCCATCTCGGACCGCACAAACTGCCGCTCATCGGCCGTGCAGACTGGAATGACTGTCTGAACCTGAACTGCTTCTCTGCAGAGCCGGGCGAACCGTTCCAGACGACAGGACCTTCCGAGGGACCAGTTGCTGAGTCCATTTTCATCGCCGCTATGTTCGTGAAATACGGCAAAGAGTACGCAGCCATCTGCCGCCGCAGAGGCAATGAGGAAGAAGCTGTTTACGCAGAAAAAGAAGTCGAAAAAGTTTACCAGGCAGTCCTTGATGCAGGCTGGGACGGCGAATGGTTCCTGCGTGCTTATGATGCAGCAGGCGAAAAAGTCGGCTCCAATGAATGTGAGGAAGGTAAGATCTACATCGAGCCGCAGGGCTTCTGTGTTCTTGCTGAAATCGGTGTCAAAGAAGGACTGGCAGAAAAAGCCCTGACTTCTGTCCAGAACATTCTGGAAACCAAGTACGGCGTTGTTCTTCTGCAGCCGGCTTACACCAAGTATTACCTGAATCTTGGTGAGGTTTCCTCCTATCCGCCGGGATACAAAGAGAATGCTGGTATCTTCTGCCACAACAACCCATGGATCTCCATCGCTGAGACCGTTGTCGGCCACGGAAACCGCGCATTTGATCTGTACCGCAAGATCTGCCCGGCTTACATTGAGGACATCAGCGAGATCCACCGCACCGAGCCGTACGTCTACTCTCAGATGATCGCCGGAAAAGACGCTGCTCACTTCGGTGAGGCAAAGAACTCCTGGCTGACCGGTACTGCCGCATGGACTTTTGTCAATGTTTCCCAGTACATCCTCGGCATTCAGCCGGATTACGACGGACTTTCCTTAAATCCGTGTATTCCGTCCGATATGGAAGAGTTCAAGATCCGCAGATACTTCCGCGGTGCATGGTATAACATCACCTTCCAGAATCCGGAGCACAGGGAGAAAGGTATTTCTTCCCTCACGGTAAACGGAACCGCAGTAGAAGGAAATCTGATTCCGCTCACCGAAGGCTGCACCGAATATGATGTTGTTGCCGTAATGTAATTTTTCAAATTTCAAATCTCCATAAACACAAGGCGAGCCCCGGAAAGCACAACTGCTTTTCCGGGGCTCGTCCCTTTTATTCTTATTTTTTACTGCAGCTGCCGTCTCTCTCTGACACCGGAAAGATCTTTGATGACCTCTCCCGCCAGAATCAGTCCTGCTACGGACGGCACAAACGCTACGCTGCCCGGGATATCACGCCGCTCCGTGCATTTTCTTGCAGCTCCCGGAGGACAAATGCAATTTGTCCGGCAGCTGATGCTCATATCCTCAAGCGGACGGAGGGATTTTTCCTCTGAATAGACCACTTTCAGTTTCTTCACGCCGCGTTTTTTCATCTCACGCCGCATGACCTTTGCCAGCGGACACATGTTCGTTTTATAGATATCCGCCACGCGGAACTTCGTCGGGTCCAGCTTGTTTCCAGCTCCCATACAGCTGATGACCGGCACATTGCACGCTTTGGCGCGCATGATAATCTCAATCTTCGCTGTCACGGTATCAACAGCATCCACCACGTATGAATACTTCGAAAAATCAAAATCGTCCGCATTTTCCGGCAGATAAAAGCATTTGTATACCTCTACCTCCGCTTTCGGATTGATATCCAGAATGCGTTCTTTCATTACGTCTACTTTATATTTTCCGACACTGCTTCTCGTCGCAATAATCTGACGGTTGATGTTGGTGAGGCAGACCTTATCATCGTCTACCAGCACAAAATGGCCGACACCGCTTCTTGCCAGCGCCTCTACGGTATATCCGCCTACGCCGCCGATACCGAAAACGGCAACGGTTGCATTCGCCAGAAGATCCATGCTCTCCTGTCCGAGCAGAAGCTGTGTTCTGGAAAACTGATTCAATGCCATTTGTTTTCCTTCCTCCTTGTTTATAATCTCTACTACAATAATAGGTTATTTGCTTTTGTCTGTCAACACCTTACGGAACCAGCTCTGCGGAAACTCAAAAACAAGGAGAATGCCAAGCACAATCGCAACTGCATCCTTCAGTGTCAGAAATCCTCTTGCACCGGCGCGCTCCAGATCATTGGTTACCACGTAAAAAGCAGTCCAGTAGATGCCGCTTCCCGGCACCAGCGGGAAAATACCCGCAATCAGAAATACCGTTACCGGGCAGCGCTTGTACACCGCAAAGCTGCGCGACAGAAGGATGACGAGCACCGTTGCAAAAAAGATGGATACCGGCTCTGTCGTATGCGGGAGGAACAGTTTGTAGCAGATCCAGCCGCAGGCACCTGCCAGTCCGCAGTACAGGTAGTATTTCCGCGGCACCTGGAACAGCAGCGCAAACGCAATCGTTCCGACGCAGGCTGCAAAAAATTCCGCAATTAAACGAATGGTATCACTCATAGCTGCAGCCCTCCCGCCAGTTGATGATATCCTGTGATAATCAGTCCGACGCCAAGCGCAATACAGAATGTCACAAGCAGCGCATCGAGCATCCGCACGGAACCAGCGATGTAGTCCTGATCCGCAATATCACGGATGGCGTTCGTGAAATTGACACCGGGCACCAGCGGAATAATCGAACCGATGATGACCTTGTCCAGATGATGGCCGATCCCCGCCTGATACAGAAAAACGGCAATCAGTGTGACAAGCGCGCCGCCGGAAATATTCGTCGCAATCTTTGACATTCTGCCGCGCAGCAGGTACAGCAGATAGAAGTACAGAACAAAGCCCGACAGAAACGCTACCATGCTGTCCACCACATCGCCGCCGAACAGAAAACAGAAGCACGCGCTTCCGACACCGGATGCAAGCACCTGGTGCCATCTTGGTTTGTCCGGCATCCGCTGAATGTCGAGCAGCCAGGCCTTCGCCTCTTTCGGCGCGTGCAGCCCCTCCTCGATTTCGCGGGAGAGCTGGTTGACTGCCGTTACCTTGTCGAGCCGCGCCGCCGACAGCGGAATGTGACGCACGCGGGCAAATTCCTGCTTTTTCCACTCTCAGCAGTCAGGAAAATACCACTGCTCAACACAAACGCATCGCTGGAGTTGACGCCATACGCCCGCGCAATGCGGTCGATCGTCTCCTCCACACGGAAGATTTCCGCGCCGCTCGCCAGCAGGATGTCTCCCGCCAGCGATGCCACATCAAGCGCTTCTCTCGTCGATTCTGCGTTCATCCTTGTTTTCCTCCTTTTTCAAAGCCGTATACCCATTTTCCTTTCAAAAACAGATACAGGAAAATGACAGAACTGATACTCCAGGTCAGCGGGTAAGCCCAGAAAATCACGCGGATATCCGGGATCAGCCGGACCGTCACGGTAATGTAGCTGACGCGGAACAGGCACCAGACGCAGAGCATGACAACCATGGGAACCGAAGCGTGCCCGGAACCGCGGAGCACAGCCGCGATGCAATGAGAAAATGCCAGCAGAAAATAAAACAGTGCAATCGTTCTCGCCTGCATCACGCCGCAATGGACAACGGCCGGATCGCTGTTAAACGCCGCAATCAAAGTCGGTGCGGCTGCATAGATCACAAACCCGATCAGCTCGGCGATGGTAATGGAACAGAGAATGCCAAACCGCGCTCCTTTTTTCGCCCGGTCATACTGTTTTGCACCGAGATTCTGGCTGACAAACGTCGTTAATGCCATCGTAAAGCATGTAACCGGAAGGAATGCAAAACCCTCGATTTTTGCATATGAACCGCAGCCTGCCATCGCCATTTTCCCGAATGCATTGATGTTCGTCTGCACGAAAACGTTTGCGATCGAAATAACCGAGTTCTGGAAACCGGACGGCACACCGTTGCGGATAATCTCGCCAAGCGCCCGGCCGTCGAAACGGATTTTGCGGATATGAAGACGATACTCTTCCTTCGTCCGCAGCAGATGGATCATGCAGAGAATCGCGCTTGTGAACTGGGAAATGACCGTTGCAAGCGCCGCCGCACCGACCCCCATGCCAAGCCCTCCGATAAAAAGCAGGTCGAGCACAACATTGATGCACGACGATACGATCAGATAGATCAGCGGGTGACGGCTGTCGCCAACGGACTGCAGGATGCCGACGAAAATGTTATACATGATAAAACCAAGAGATCCTGCAAAATAGGTACGGAAATATTCGACGGACTGCGGCAGGACATCGGACGGTGTTCCCATCAGCACAAGGATTTTCGGCGCCAGATACATGCCAAGCACAGTCAGCGCTACACCGGCCGCCAGGCCGAACGCCACGGTCGTATGGATCGCTTTCTGCAGATCTTCCCGGTTTTTCGCTCCGTAATACCTTGCAATCACGACACCGGCGCCCATTGCGATACCGTTAATAAAACCAACCATCAGAAAGATCAGATTGCCCGAAGAGCTGACCGCTGCCAGTGCATTGCTTCCCAGAAAATTTCCTACAATCAGCGAGTCGGCCGTATTGTACAACTGCTGGAACAGATTACCAAGGAACAGCGGGATCGCAAACAGAATCATCTTTTTTGAAATACTGCCCTCCGTCATTCTTGTTTTACTTTCTGTACTCATTCGTAAAAACCCCCATTTCTTTTTCGTACAGTCAAAACCGGTCATCCGCAGGTTCCCGCCCGGTGCGTGTCCAGCCTTCTTTTCAGCAGACACGCACCGGAACTCACCCGAGATGACCGGTTTGGAAATATCCTTTTTTCTATTATATCGAAC
Organism: Blautia sp. OF09-25XD; assembly: GCF_003482095.1. Lineage (NCBI taxonomy): Bacteria > Bacillati > Bacillota > Clostridia > Lachnospirales > Lachnospiraceae > Blautia > Blautia sp. OF09-25XD. Next base: position 17,548 of record NZ_QUMG01000018.1, on the reverse strand, counting down.
CTTCTCTGGAATGACAAGCCACAAATTCATGCAGAATGGCTTCGACACGTCCCAGCATCTCCTCTTCCGTGCAGAGTTCTTCCGGTTTCATGGATTCCAGGTAATCGTAGAATGCCATAAGAATGCTCGGTTCCCGGATGCTGAGGTAAATCAGCCGCTCTGTCCGCGTCTGGAACAGAAGATAGCCCTCGTTTGCATTGACCGAAATATTCAGCGCATGCTCTGCTCTCTCTTTCGTTTCCCGGATCATACGAAGATTCGCGCGATCCCGCAGCGCCAGAAAGCGGCGGATCAGGGCAATACGCTCGTCAAAGTCCAGCGGAGAATAGCACTCTTTTGGATACTCATCCACGCGGCCCGTGTCCAGGAAACTTTTGACGCCGTCCTCTGAGAAAAACATCGTCGTTTTTTCATCCAGCACCCGTGTCTGCATCACCTTTGCATACTGCGCAACCGCCTGTATCATCTGATCTCGCTCCGGCATTTCTTTTACAAGATGGTGTTTCAGCATTTCCGGTGTCAGAAGTCCGGAAAGACACGGCATTCTCTGGAAGAAATACCGCGGGGAATCTGATGCGATAAAGCGACGAATCAGTGTTTCCGTATAGCCAAGCTGGGACTGTACCGTGTCAAGACGTTCAAACAACGGCTCCGACTGTTTTAAATAGCCTTCAAACATCTCGCGCATCATCCGCAGCGTCGTCTCCTCCCGGAACAGAATTGCATTCTGGTAATCGGCACTAAAAGCAAGCGCACAGTGCTCCGTCAGGATGAGGTACGGGAAAAGGCGGAACTCATTCAGCCGCGCCGCCACATTGTCGTAATAGTACCGCGCACGGTAATCGCATCCACAGGCACAGATCGGTAGAATTTTCTGCAGACAACTCAGGTTGTAATTTTTCCGCATTGAAGTTAGCTTCTCGTTGTTGTTCATACAGAACAGATGGTGAATCGTCAAATTCGGGTTCTGTTCTCCGAGAACCTGCAGAAGTTCCATGGCAAAATCGAAGTCCGGCTGAACCAGAACGGAAATTTTTCCGTTTTCTTTTACAGCTTCGCCGGAAAACAACTGTAAAATTGCATGCCGCACATGCACTGCGCCCTGAAAGGGAATCTCTCCTCTACCCCCCCCCCGCTCATTTCCATTTTCGCAAGTTCCTTTTCATAAAAGATATGCTCTTTTCTTCCCTCGCGGCGGCTAAATGTTTCAATCAGTTCTCCGACCGATTTGCGCCGGTAATAAACCTCTTCACCCATCTGGGTAATGTAAAATGCATCCATGAAATCTGTTTTTTCCCGTGGTGTCAGCTGCATGAACTGTGCCATCTTCCGCACAACATCCTCCCCGGATGGATTTCGTTTTCCATTGATGATCTTATACATGAAAGAACGATCGAGTCCGCAGAACTGTGAAAGCGGGTAGACCCCGACATCCTTCATAGTGATATATTCGGATAATAAATCTGAAAAAACTGACATAGAGCCTCCTGTATTTTTATCTTTTGCGTCGCTCTTTTTCCAAGATATTCAAAATTTTACCATATTCAGAAAGAATCGGCAATTCTTCTCTCAGACTTTGCATATTGTTTTCTTTCTTTTACAGGATTTTCTCACGCCTATGCAAAAACCGGCGGAAAATTCCGCCGGTTTTTCTCTCTTTCGATCCATTTAATCTTCTTTTAATCCAAATACAGTCAGTGCCTGACGCGGTGAAATACCGAGTCCCCCAACGCTGATCAGCGTATCCTCTGCCTCTAACAGCAGCTTTTCCTCCTGGAATCTGACGATCATGCGGCCGCGCTTAGGCCATCCATCCGGCGAAGCTCCATCTCAAGCGTGTTGACGGTACGCCATGCAGCGGATCCTGCGTAAATATGGCCGTCTGCTTCACTGTAGGCGAAATCCCGGCGCATGGAGAGGACAAATTCCTTTTCTTTCCCGCCTTCTTGTACTTTCCAGTACATCTTATCGCAGCCAAAAGCGAATCGCATCTCCTGAATCGGGCTTGTCTCCAGCGAAAACAGGCCGCTTCCGCCGATCAGAATTTCTGCGGAATCCGGCAGCTGCTGGTTCCCCATCAGCGGGGCAGATACATAAACATGCTTACTTACCTTTTCTTCCATAAACGGATTTCTCGTTCCTCTGCGCGGCGGCAGAGCCAGATCTGCGGTACGCGCTTTTACTGCATCGGCAAGTGGGGACGGCGGCATCTCTCCTGCCTCTTTCTTCACATACGGGATCAGTTCCTCCTGCAGTGCACTCAGCTCCTCCTGCGTCTGTTCTGTTGCTGTTGTCAGGATCACAATCAGATCGAGATCCGGGAACGCAACGCCGAACTGACCGTACGCACCATCTGCGCGGAAGGAACCCGGATAACGGCACATCCAGCACTGATAGCCGTAGCCCTGCGCCCAGTCTTTTACGTGGCCTTCCGAATCGCCCTCCGTCTCAATCTGCTTGCGGCAGGCGCGTTCAAACCAGTCTTTTCGAAGCAGCTGCTTTCCTTCCCACTCACCCTGTCTGGACAGAAAATACGTGAATTTTGCCATATCCTCCGTTACCATCTTCATACCGCCGCCGCCAAGCTCCGTTCCGTCTCCGAGCAGCGCACAGGTAAGGGATGTGATGCCAAGCGGCTCCAGCAGACGGGATTTCAGAAATTCTGTGACGTTCTGTCCCGTTTTTTTCCTCAGAACGGCAGCCAGCATGTTAGTTCCGGCTGTATTGTATTTATAAAACGTTCCCGGCTCATGGAGCACCGGATGATGAAGAAAGGTAGAAATCCAGTTTTCGGAATTGTCCATAATCTCCGTCTCGTGACCACAACCCATAATCAACAGGTGATGCAGCGTGATTTTTTTGAGATTTTCGGATGGATTTTCCGGCAGCAGGTCCGGAAAGATATCGACAATTTTCTCATCCAGCGATAAGATTCCCTCCTGCTCTGCAAAACCAATCGCCGTTGCTGTCAACGATTTGCTGAACGAATACAGTGGATGACGAAATTTTTCATCATACGGCTTCCACCAGCCCTTCGCTGCACACTGTCCATGGCGGATCACCATAAAGCTGTGCAGCTCAATCTGGTTCTCTTCGATTCGGTCGAGAAAATTCAAAATTCCTTTGGAGCTGATTCCAGCTGATTCCGGTGTCACATCTTTAAAGTATCCCATTTTGCTTTTCCCCTTTCTCGCAGCCCTTATGCATCAATTTCGTAAAGTTCAACAGAAAGATCACCCTTCCAGCTTATACGGTCGTACGGTGTCTCCGGATAAACCACTGTAGAAATAGCATCTACGCCGTCCTCAGCAAACAGTTCCAGAATGGAAACATCAAAAACAAGCTCCAGATTCCATGCTCCGTCTTTCTTTCTCGCTGCGGTGCTGATGGAATATTTTTCCGTCATGAAGTGCTCACTGAATTCTTTGTAGCCCGCCATGGTACGGTCAACCGTGATTTTGGTGTCAGTTACATAAATCTTCAATTTCTGTCCCACTGAGTTTTTCAGACAGATTTTCGCATCTCCTTTTCCGGAAACCTTCAGTCCAAAGGTCTCTGTGCGGATCGTTGTGTGATTCTCGATCGGATAGCTGCTGTGGCGGAATTTTTCCAGTCCGGCCGGAGCAGCCGCAAGGGTCAGAGCACCATCTACTTCTGTCAGGGACAGTTTTCTTGCCAGAGTTGCCTGTCCACAGTACCCTTCTGTCGGAGTCTGCGCTGCATACTGCCAGTTCATACCCCATCCCATCAGCAGAACATCTTTCGCATTCTGGAATGTAACGGCTGCATAGTTGTCGAAGCCTTCATCCAGCCATCTTGGCTCATCGGATGGATAGGTGCAGAGGAATTTTTCTCCATCGAAATCACCCAGGAAATACTGCATTTTGCAGTGGTCATCTTCGGAAGCTTTCGTCATGCTGACAACGAGAACCCATACATTTTTTCCTTTATACTCAATCGGGAACAGATCCGGGCATTCCCATACACCCTTCACATGGTTTCCTTCCGGTCCGAATTCTCCAGTTTTCTCCCAGTTTTTCATATCCTGGGATGCGTAGAAGAAGACACGGTCCTGCGCTGCAAGAACAAGACTCCAGCATCTTCTGACCGGATTCCAGAACGCTTTCGGGTCACGGAAATCGGAAATTCCCGGGTTTTTGATGACCGGATTCAGATATGACTTTTCAAAATGCCGGCCCTTATCATTGCTGTATGCAATACTCTGCTGTTCCAAACCGTCCTTGTGATGGCTGGTATAAATAGCAATGATCGGCGGGTTTTCATTGGTACCATACTCAGAAGAATTCTGCGTATCATACACAGCACTTCCCGAAAAGATAAATCCCAGTTCATCCGGATAAAGTGCGATTGGCTGATGCTCCCAGTGAATCAGGTCGCGGGATGTTGCATGGCCCCAGTGCATCGGTCCCCAGCTGGTATCATACGGGTACTTCTGATAAAAGAAGTGGTACACGCCATCTACATAAACCATGCCATTCGGGTCGTTCATCCAGCCTTCTTCCGGTGAAAAGTGAATTTTCGGTCTGTAATCTCTTTTTTTCATCATTTTTGTAAAACCTCCCAAAATAAACATATCCCCTATTTTTTAATGGTGTACATTTTCACTTCCAGATCTCCGTCTGTGGAAACCACCTGATACGGAGCATCCGGGTAAACGCATACGGAAGCGGTCTCCAGACCACCATCTGCATAAATCTCCAGATAGGAAACGTCAAAAATAATCTCCATGTTGACATTTCCGCGCATGTAACGTTTTGTTGTAGATACCAGCAGATCCTCTTTTTTGAAGAGCTTCGGATCTACATCATCAAAGTAACTAAGGTCGCCGCTCTTAGAGCGGTCCACCGTGATGCTGTCCACCGTTACCTCGATGACTACTTCCTCACCTCTGCTGTTTTTCAGCGCAATTCTTCCGAAATTACCCTGCACGAGAAGTCCAAAGCTCTCGGTCAGCAGCGGCTTCTGATTTCCGATCGGGAAGGCACCCGCACGGTACTCATCGATCCCGAACGGTTTTGTTTTCAGGCGGTAGCCTCCTCGGTCTCACAAAGTGAAAGTTCTCTTGGCAGTGTCATCAGACCGGAATACTCACCGGTCGGAACAAAGTTCGCGTAGAGCGGATTAACGCCCCATCCAAGGTAAACCGGACGGTCGTAGTTTCCATACGTTACACCGGCATAATTGTCGAATCCGAAATCAATCCACAGCGGCTCGTCTGTGATCTCGGTGCACTGGAAGGTATCTCCGTCAAAATCACCGACGAAATACTGTATATTGGCACGGCCTTCGGTTCCCGGATGTATCATGCTGACTATCAGAATCCATTTGAATCCGTCAAATTCATTTCCTGTTTTAGCACGGATCAGATCGGTGCATTCCCATACAGTCGGCACTTTATTGACACCGACACCGAACTCGCCTGTTTTCTTCCAGTTTTTCAAATCCTGGGATGCGTAAAACTCTGCGTGGTCGCCGGATGCCAGAACAAGGCTCCAGCAGTCCTTTTTGTCATTCCAGAAGACGCGTGGATCACGGAAATCCGGTGTGCCCGGGTTTTCGATCACCGGGTTGCCATAATATTTTTCAAAATGCTTTCCCTGATCCAGGCTGTATGCAATACACTGCTGCTCCAGGCCCGTTTCCATATTGTGCGCCGTGTAGACAGCCACCATCGGTTTCTCACCGTATTTCGCAAATCCGCTGGTGTTATTTTCATCGTATGCCATACTTCCGGAGTACATCGTTCCGATCTCATCCGGGTACAGGGCGACCGGCAGATGCTCCCAGTGAATCAGGTCTTTCGATACTGCATGACCCCAGTGCATCGGTCCCCATACAACGTCATTTGGGTTATGCTGATAATACAGATGCCAGATACCATCGATATAAATCAGTCCGTTCGGATCGTTGTTCCAGTTTTTCTCCGGTGTAAAATGAATGTTCGGTCTAAAATCTCTTTTTCCCTGTTTACTCATAGGATCCCTCTTTTCCTGTTCTCTCTTTTCCTATTTTATCTTTTTCCATTTGGAACTTCAACAAAAAAGAAATAAGAACGAAATAATCTTCTTTTTAAATATGGCCATGTTATATGGGATACAACATGGCCACATTTGGAATTTCTTTAGTTATAGAACATTAATTGCAAATCGTTTACGTTACTGTTTTTTCGTAATCGCTTTTCGCCCGATTTTTAGTTTGCTGCAGAAGCTGCTCGATCTACTGCGCCCTGGTAAATCTCAACCAGTTCGCTCAAACCAGCGCCCTCAAGCTCTGTCTTATAGGACTCCCAGCTTGCATCATCAACGCCGCCGGTTACCCATGTAGTGATGTAACGGTCAACGATATCGGAGACGGTCGGCTGAATCTGTGCCAGACGCTGAATCTCTTCCTGGGTCATCAGAACACGCGGAATGGTGTCATACTCTTCCATGATGTCATCTTTACCGTTTTCTTTCTGCATCTCGAGAAGTTTTACAGCATCGAAGGTGTAGCCGCAAACGGTGTCATAGTACTCGTTCTGAACGATCATAGAACCACGGCAGGTTGTGGAGTTTACACGAGCCTCACCAAAGTTCTTATATTCCGGATTCAGAGGTTTGTAGTTTCCGTTTTCATCGAGCGGTGTACGAAGAACGCCGTCTTCGTCTTTCTCATAGTTGTATCCGATTGCGCCCCAGTTAGATGTAACAGAGATTTCCGGATCGCCTACCATGTAATCTACAAATCTTGCAACAACGTGCGGGAATTTGCAGGTCGTTGTGATTGCTGTATCGGAAGAATCCTGCAGCTCAGAGTAGTTGCACTCGAAACCGGTCATACCGTCTTCGCCCTGCAGTCTCGGAACTGCTACGTACTGATCATGTACTTCCTGGTTTGTAATTTCCTGATCGCCCCAAACACCGAAGGAACCGATCTTTGCAACATTCTCTTTGATCAGAGAAGATTTGAATGACATACTTTCATCTGCCTCGAAGGAACCGTTCCAGATCAGTCCTTCTTCATACAGCATGTTGAAAAATTCTGCTGTTTTCTTGAATGCTTCGTCTGTTGCAGTGAACGTAACTTTTCCGTCAACCATTCTTAAGTGATCCGCATAGGAGTTTCCTCCGCAGTAGGAGTCAGCGCATCCGAATGCACCTGTGAAACGATAGAACAGGTTGTAGGAACCAAAGGTATCGGTTGCGCCGAACCAGGTTGCCATCGGGATTTCATCGTCTTCGCCGTTTCCGTTCAGATCGCCGCCGTCGCGGATTGCTTTCAGGCAGTCTACCCACTCGTCTACGGTTGTCGGCACTTCTTTGCCTACTTTATCCAGCCATGTTTTGTTGATCACGAATGGTCCAGGTGTTAATACAAGACCTTTCATTTCCTCTACGTACGGGAATCCATATTTATGGCCGTTCGGAGCGGTGATCTCAAGCTGATACTGCTCATTGTCATCGAGGAATGCTTTCAGGTTCGGCATATACTCTTCGATCAGGCCTTCGGTCGGAAGGAATACATCCTGGTCTGCGTACTGAACTACGGTGTTTCCGGATTTACCATCGCCGAAGTTCCAGAATACATCCGGAAGATCCTGTCCGGAAGAAAGCATCAGATTGATTTTCTCTGTTGCGCTCTCCTGCGGGATCGGCTGCCAGTCAAACTCTACTCCTGTGTCCTCGAACCATTTCTGGCACATAGCCAGGTCGCCTACTTCTACAGTTCTGTCTGCAGAGTTTACGATCAGAGCGGAAATTTTTCCGTATTTCTCTTCGAATTTTGCCGGATCTTTGATGATCGGAAGGGTACCGTCGAGCTGGATGATTCCCTCATCTACTGCTTCCTGCTCTTCTGCTGTGAGACCTGTGTCACCTGCTTCTGTACCGGATGCAGAGGTGGTGTCTCCTCCTGTGCTTCCTGCACCGGAGCTGCTTGAGCTGCCGGAGCTGTTTCCACAGCCTGCGAGCATGCTGGTTACCATAAGGCTTGCCAGTAATACGGATACGATTTTTTTCTTCATATTGTTCCTCCTTTATTTTGCTGCCTTTTCCGGCAGTGAAATACGTTAGTATTTTTGTATTCCTACACATAAACCATGTCTGCTATATCCATGAATTCTGCAACAATAAATTTTCTGTTCTGCATCAGCCCTTGACTGCACCGATCGTAACACCTTTTGCGAAGTATTTCTGCAGGAAAGGATATACGCACAGAAGCGGGAATGCGGAAACAACTACGACACAGTATTTTAACTGCTCAGCCAGTTTCTGTTTTGTTACCATCTCAGAAGCACTACTTCCCATCTGGTTGGACTGGTTCATCAGTACCAAGTTTCGAAGAACGACCTGAAGAGGCATCTTGCTGTCATCCTGCAGGAACATCAGTGCGTTGAAGAACTGGTTCCACATTGCGGTTGCATAGAACAGACACATAACTGCGATGATCGTTTTCGACAGCGGAATTGCAATTTTGAAGAAGAATCCAAAATCGCTGCAGCCGTCGATTTTTGCTGCTTCGAGAAGCTCGACCGGAATACCACTTTCAAAGAAGGAGCGGCATACGATCAGGTTGTAAGCGGACACTGCTACCGGAAGGACCATAGCCCATGTTGTGTTGTAGATGTGCAGCTGCTGTACGGTTAAGTACATCGGAATCATACCGCCGCTGAAGAACATCGTGAAGGTGAACAGGAACATAATCGGTTTTCTTCCTACCATATCGTATCTGGAAAGTGCATAGCCGGCCGGAATGGTGCAGACCAGGGAAATCAGCGTTCCTAATACGGTATATTTGATGGTGTTTGCATAGCCGGTCCAGAGCGGCTGGTATTTCAGTGTGGTTTCATATCCGTTGGTGTACCACGCTTCCGGATAGAGAAGAATTTTACCGGAGCTTACAACAACCGGGTCTGTAACAGATGCCAGAAGCACGTAATACAGAGGATATACAATTGCAATACAGACAAGGATCATGATGACGGTATTGATCACGGTAAAGACCTTGTCTCCCGTACTCATTTTTACTTTTTTCTTTTTCACAGTGTTATTATTTGCCATTTTTCAAGCCCCCTGACTCTTAGAAAATACTGATATCGCTGGTCTTCTTTGCAACTGCGTTTGTGATAACCAGAATAATGAAGTTTACAACGGAGTTAAATAAGCCAACGGCTGTCGCAAAACTGTACTGTGCGGTCTGGAGACCTACTTTGTATACGTATGTCGAAATGATCTCACTGACGGTTGTGTTGGTACCGTTCTGCATCAGATAAGCTTTCTCATATCCCACGTTCATAATATTACCTACCTGAAGGATCAGCATCAGGATGATGGTCGGCATAATCAGAGGTAAATCAATGTAAAGGATCTTCTGAAATCTGGAAGCACCATCCATCGTTGCTGCTTCGTAATATTCCGGGCTGATTGCGGTCAGTGCTGCGATGAAGATGATGGCGTTGAATCCCATCGTCTGCCAGATGTTACTTCCGATGAAGAGTTTGCGGAAGTACTCCGGAAGGCTGGTGAACATGATTGCTTTTCCGCCGGCTCCCATAACTGCGTGGTTTACAAGACCGTTTGCGGAAAACAGTACGGAAATCAGGCTGACTACAACTACGTTTGACATAAAGTACGGTGCGTAGGAGATGGTCTGGATGATTCGTCTCGGTCCGCTTCTCTGTACCTGGTTCAGTAAGAGTGCGAAGATAACCGGAATCGGGAATCCGATGATCAGGCTCTCCAGACTGATGACGATCGTGTTCTTGATTGCCGTCATGGCAATACTGGTACTGAAGAACATCTTGAAATACTTGAAGATCGGATCTGCCCACGGACTTCCCATGATTCCCATGCGGCCTTTAAAATCTTTAAAGGCGATGATCAGGCCGTACATTGGATAGTAAGCAAAAACGATCAGCCAGATCAGTGCAGGAATCAGCAGGATGTACAGCTGCCAGCACGAGAGCGCTTTTTTCAATTTTCCACTTTCTGCCGTTTTCGGCGATGACGTTTTTTTCTTCATAGTTCCCTCCTTATTTCTCTAAAAGCTTTACCAACCGCTTTTCGTTCCACATTTGCATCGTTTCCGTTTTGGCACTTTGCCTTGTGGAACCTGTTCCATACCTGTATCATAGTACGCAGTTCGCCCAATGTCAACAAATCATCAATATTTTTTCGTCATTTTCAATATTTTCACAATTTTTATTTTGTGTTTTTGTGCAATATGCATCCTGTTTTTCATAAAATTCACACTTATCTTCTTTCTTCTCCCATTCTCCTGTTCCACATGTTCCGCTGTTCCATGCTTTTCCTGTTCCATATGTTCCACTTTTCCGTTTTTCACTATTTTTTCGACAATTGCAACTGTTTCAGCAGCGATTTCATATCCTTTTGCTCAGTCTTTCTGCCCTTTTGCCGTATATAAGTTGGTTTTATTTCATTTTTATTTTATACATGAAAAAGAGACACCCTTTCTTTTCAGATCGAGTGTCTCTGATATCTGTTCTTCTTCTGTTCTATCGCAATCCCGGAAAATGATGCAAAATTCGGTAATTCCCTGTTTTGTTATCTTCAGGTACTTTCTCCTTTTCGGAAGGTCACATCCACAATCTGCTCCATCTCCTCAATCTTCTTTCCGTCAATCATGCGGATGATTGTGTCCACGCTCCGCTTTGCGATTTCCGGCACATTCTGACAGACCGTCGTCAGCTCCGGTGTCAAAAAGCGGGTAAAATCCAGGCCGTCGTAGCCAACCACCTTCAGTTTTTTCGGAATCTTAATCCCTTTTTTCTGCAGCATCTTCATGCACGCTGCCGCTGTGACATCGGCTGTAAAGAGTCCATCAATTCCATCAAAATGGCTGATGTATTTTTTCCAGATCGTCGGGCCGCTCTGAAAATTCAGAATCTTGCTTCCGGCATCAATCGCTGTAATTTTACATTTATGCTGTTTGCAGACTTCCGCAAACCGTCGGTAACGATCCATGGAGCAACCACGCTCTGTTGCACTCGATGCAAAATAGAGCACATTCTTACATCCTGCGCTCAAAAGCGCCTGCGCCGCAAGCTCACCGCCGCGCTTATGGTCGGAATGTATACACGGAATCCCTTCGGTGACGTAGCGGTCAATCATGACAATCGGACGGTGAATTTCCGCCAGGCTGACAGAAGACGGGATATCCGCACAGCAGATAATGCCGTCCATGACATTTCGCTGCAGCATTTCCACAAATTCCTCGATGCGGTTCGGATTGTCCCCAACCTCGCAGAGCATGCACTTGTAGCCATTGGTGTACAGATTATTCTCGACATGTTTCACCAGAGATGCCATAAACGGATGTGAAAGATTCTTAACAACAATTCCGATAAAACCGGACTTGTTGCGGAACAGGTTCTGGGCAAGCTCATTTGGTTTATAGTTCAGTTCCTCCACTGCCTGCATGATCTTCTGTTTTGTTTCATCGGAAATATACCCGCTCCCATTGAGTGCACGGGATACCGTTCCGATTCCTACTCCCGCTTTGATCGCGACATCTCTAATACTTGCCATAGTTTCTCCTAACTCCTATTCTGACACTGGGCTGTTTTCTCTGACTCGTTCCGGCTTTTCCCCCGCTGCCAGTCTGTGGAGCCCGTTCCACAATGCTTGATTACTTTTATTTTAAAGCACCGCAATCTACAAATCAAGTTAAAAGCTGAAAATTTAAGTACAAAAAACAAGCGACTGTTTGGATCATTTCCCTTTTTCTGGTGAAACCATCCAAACAGCCTCCTGTGTTTTTGTCACTTTTGTCTTATTTTCCAAAAACGCTCATTCATGCGGGCATGCTTTGCGATTTTTCTGGAATTTCATATGTCCCTGAACATTCAGAAACGCTTAATCGTTTTCCAACGAGATATCACCATCCTTTGTCATCAGTGTGATTCTGCCCGCTGGCTGATCCGGTACATAAGAAAAGCTCTGCTCGTCCTCCTCTTTCTGCATCAGATTCTCCATGGTATCCGGTACATCGATCTCCCCAAAATCTGTCTTTGCCGTAATTTCCAGCCGTTCCAGATCTTTTTTACCCAGTTCAAGTTCAATATCGCCGTAGGAGTTTTCCACCGACACGTCTCCGGAAAGCTTCGTATTTTGGATTTTCGCATCGCCATCCTCCAGCGTGATCGACCCATTCTCCCACGTTCCACTCTTCAGTTCCACATCACCGTAATCTGCTTTGCATTTGATATTCTGCATGTCACATCCGAAAAGTGTGATATCTCCATCCGCATTTTGCAGTCTTCCGCTTTCCGCCTGGATGCCATTCATCTGCACATCACCGAATCCCATCGTTACCTCTATTTTTTTCAGTACCTTCTTTTCCGGTACATACAGAATCACTCCTGTTTCCGACTGTTTACCGCCACTTAAGATTTCTTCCGTAAAGTCAATATTAATGTAAATCGTATCGGACACTGCGCTTGTCTCTTCGATGCTCAGAACACCGTCCCGCACGCGATATTCCACTGCAGTCTCTCCTTTTTTCGACGGAATCCGCCAGGCGAGATAACAGGAATCGTCACCGGACGGAAGGATGTTCAGGTCGCCGATCGTAAGGTCTGCCTGCAGTTCATCAAAATCATCAAGTTTTATCTTTTCCTGTGTGGAAATGCCGTCTTCCTTCTTCGCAGAACCGCTCATCGCATTCAGATCATACGTTTCCGCGTATGCTTTTCCGCCGCTTGCCCATCCGCTGAACATCAGCACTGCACCGGCAATACAGCAGGCACATCCTGTCAGTAATGCTGTTTTTGTCCATTTTTTCATGATCTGCTTCCTCCTTTTTTCGTTACCTTACGTGTACACCACACGAACAGCCGTCCCATCCATTTTGCAAAGTATACGCCGAACACCGCGCACAGAATACTGATTCCCAGCATGAAAACGCCCATTCCGGTAATAAAGCAGAATCCGCCGAAGGAAACCGAGACTGCCAGAATGCCGCGCAGCAGCATCTTAATTCCGGCGGCCACGCCGACAACTGCAATCAGAAAGACGCTCATATCAAGCAGTGCCGCACAGAGGGCCGCGCAGAGCAGAACGATGAGAATGCTGATCAGAATCGGGGCTCCGATCGGGGCTGCAAACAGGGCGAGAATCGCGATCCAGACGACGTTGGCGCCTGTCGTTTTTTTCTTCTCTTTCTGTTTTTCTTCCTTTTCCATTGCCTCGCGTTCATCTACTTTTTTGTCCAGAAGATTCCGCATCAGCTCGGCGGCTGCCTGTTTCGGTGTTCCGAGTTCTTTGATCACGGCCTGCTCATTTTCCGGACCGGCATCTGCAAAATACTCGGTGAAGTATTCCATCGCATCTTCATAGTCGCTCTGCGGAAGCTTCCTCAGATACTTTTCCAATTGTTTCAGATATTCCCCACTCGTCATTCTTTTTTCCTCCACTCGATGATGTTGTCAATGGTGTCACGATAGGACTTCCATTCGCCCTGCAGGTACGCCATCTGTGTTTTTCCTGCTTCTGTGATCGAATAATACTTCCGTTTTCTGCCCTGGTACTCTGCGGAATACGTCGTCACGTAGCCCGCCTTTTCCAGTTTTTTCAGGATCGGGTACAGTGTCGACTCTTTGATGTCTGCAACCAGTTTGATCGTCTGGCTGATTTCATATCCATAAGAATCTTCCCGATTCACAATCGACAGGATCATAAATTCGATCAGCAGTGCTGATACCGGAAAATACATAAAAAACCACCTCCGTTAGTTTCTGATATGTAAAATATTTATATATATATAATTTATACATATCATAAGACTATGGAGGCGGTTTGTCAAGGGGAATATATAAAATTTTTACATATTCGCTGTCATGTCATCATCTGTGTTTATTTCAGGGCTTTTCCGGAACCGAATGCGTCGCCGACTTTGTCGCCCATGGCGAGATAGGTGTTGTTGACCGGGTCGAAGGCGATTGGTTTCAGTTTTTTCGGGTCGATCTTTCCGTCGGTCAGAACGCTCTCGTCTGCGCAGACGTTCACGATCTCGCCGACCAGAATGCCGTTGTCAAAGCTTTTCACTTTGCACTCCAGTGCCATCGGAAGCTCGTCGATCAGCGGCGCGTTGACGAATTCGCTCTTCGTTGCATGGAAACCGGCGCGTGCAAATTTATCTGGAACTTTTCTGCCGGACTCGATGCCGACGTAATCGCAGCCAACAACAGTATCCTCGGTTGCCATGCTGACGGTGAAGGCACCGGTTGCGGCAAGGTTGTCTGTTGTCTTGTGGTCGCCCATGCTGATGGAGATCTCATTGAAATCTGTGACTACACCCCATGCAGCATTCATGGCATCCGGGTTGCCATCTTTGTCGTATGTTGCAATAATCAGAACCGGAAGTGGATACATGTTTGGTTTTGCTCCAAAATTTATTCTGCTCATGGTTGTTCCTCCTGTTTTGCTTGATTTTCTTTATTATAACGCTTACAGCAAACTTTAACACAAGAGATTTTCTCTGCAAATTTTCTTAATCGTTTAATTTTCTCGTCATATCATGCCATTCCTCGCCGCCCCAGGTGGATGCGGAGATTCCCTCGTCGCGGAAATTCATCTTTTTGTACATCTCCACCTTATCCTGCAGGCAGGTCAGAATGAGCTGTTTTCTTCCGTTTTTCTGTTCCCGGCGGCTGTACTCTTCCATCAGCGCGCGGGCGATTCCCTGGCCGCGGTATTCCGGCAGGACACTGAGTCCCAACAGCATGACGTTTTCTCCCGTCGGGTCGTACAGACTGATTTCATCGAAAAAGGCATCACGGAATTTTGTCTCGTTTGTTGCAAGTCCGTTCAGCGTTCCGGCGATTTTTCCGGTTTCTTTGTCTACTGCCGCCAGAAACAGCTCCGGCGCGTACTGCACCCGCTCGCGCATGCTCTTTTCGGAGCACGCCTCATTCGGCGGAAAGCACGCCAGCTCAATGGCAACGCCCTGTTCCATTTCATCCTGGCGGATGGTTCGAAGTTCATATCGTTCCATTTTATGGTATTCCTCCATTGCCCGCTCAAAAAACTGCAGAAAACCGTCTTCCACGGCAAGCTGATCGAGCGCGGCTTCTTGCTCATTCAGATCGTAATAATATTTTCCGGTCCGCAGATCGATCGACAGACGGTCGAGCGGAAAGCCTTTTTTGCTCATCGAATGGGGTGTGCTGACCATGCGGAAAGGAGCGCTCTCCATTGACGGGTCCATCGCGTCATAGCGGTGGTCCGCATCAAGAATCAGCGAAACTGCGTTTTTGTAGCGTCCCGTCAGGCCGCCGTACTTTTCTGCAAGGGCGGCGTAATGCGCGGTCATTTCTTCATCGGACAGATACTTTCCGTTCACGGTCCGCACATGGACGCCGGGCTGGTCGTCCTCTGCCACGTTGTCAAAATACAGACCGGAATCACAGGAGAACACCGGCATATGAAGCGCGTTGAAATACGCCTCCGCCTTTTTCCTGGCATTTTCCAGCGGCGTTTTTCCATCCTCGATAATCTCTGGCTGCTTAACACCGCCAAGATCTTTCAGCCCGATCAGCTCAATCCCAAGACCGGCAAGGCGGTGACGCATCGCGTCGAGTTTTGCCGGGTTGCCGGTTCCGTACAGTAACTTCATTTCTGCCCCCTTCTATGCCTCGATGCCGAACTCTTCCGGGCGGAAGCGCGGGCAGACATTTTCCGACGATGTGATGACGGATGCAGCAAGACGCGTACCGATTTCAACTGCCTTGCCAATCGTTTTTCCATAGGTCAGACCGGCGGAAACACCTGCGCAGAACGCATCACCGGCTCCTGTTGTATCTTTTACCTGTACTTTCTGCGCCGGGCAGAAGCCGCTCTCTCCGTCTGCTTCCGCATAAACCGCTCCGTCGCCGCCCATTGTTACGACCATGGCCGGAACATTTGCCGCTTTCAGACGCTCGGCGAGAATCTTTTCCATCTCGGCCGGTGTTTTTTCGCTGTAATCATCGGAGAAGAGAACGCCTGCCTCGAGCTGGTTGCAGATCAGGCAGTCAAATTTCTGCAGAAGATCTCTTCTGCTGACTGCGATGTTCATGTTGCTGACAACGCCGTACAATTTTTTATCGTATTTTTCACAGAGCTGTACCAGCTTTTTGATGATCTCTTTGTCCATATCGATCTCTGCCACAATGGAATCGCAGTTTTCGATAATTTCATCTCCGTTTTCTTCCAGAATATCGAGAATCGGCATCAGGTTCGGGCGCTGGGAAATGGAGCCCGCCAGGTCACCGTTGTGATCGAAGACAGCAAGCCATGTTCCCATGCCGTTCGGGATTTCTTTCATGTATTCGGTATTGACTTTGTGGCGCTGCAGTTTGCGCACAACATCCTCGCCGAGTGCGGTATTATCCGCGATTCCAAGGAAGGTCGGGCGCAGTTCCAGGTTTGCGATATCCTCCACCACGTTTCGGCTCACACCGCCGTGGATGTATTCGACATGGCCGGCGTTTCTGCCATCCGGGACGTAGATGTCCTCTGGAAAACCTTTGATATCCACAAAAACTGCTCCTAATACTACGATTCCATTTTTATTTACTGCCATGTTTCTTTTTTCCTCTCCTGTTTTTTCATTCCTTCTTTTTTCAGACAAGCCTCTTCGTCTGTTTCACGAAATTTCTGTCTTATCAGCATCCAAATAATGCAAGGCACTTTTACATTGCTGCTCTCTGCTACTGTCTCGACAGTTGAGACAGTGAAGAACGCTCAACTCCTACACAATCCATCCGCTCTGACCTCTGATTGGCCATACACTCGCAGGGAGTTGAGTTGCCGGATTTCACCGTCTCGACCTGGAAGCTGGTCCTTATTTCTTTGTTTTGACATCAAGACTACCGTCTCAACGGTACTTTCGTTGTTCCAACAAAGTTCCTGTATTTCCCTGTCTCCAAAATACACCGGGAAGCGGAACTTTATGTGCTTCAGGAATCTGCCATCCGGCTGCTCCTGCTCATAAATGTCCACCTGTTCTACAAAGCTGTTAAGAAATTCTTTCTTCTCCAGGTCGGTGAACTTATCATATAGTTTATCAAAATATAAAAGAAATTGATAGACGTTTTCTTCTGATATTTTCTGTTGCTGAATATTCAGCAGGCGATTCTTGACTTCTTCTATACTGTTCTCCACGCCTTCAATCTCATCATACAAACGGTATAACCTTGTCTCCATATCCTGATATTTCTTCTCATAAAATTTATCCATGATATCCAGACTATCCATCTGCTGTCCGAGTCTTGCTTTTGCTCCTGTCAGCTGCTTATGCTGCTTTTCTAATCCTTCAATCTCTTTTTCTATTTCTTCTGTATCTATTCTTGAACCGATTTTATTCAGAATTGCTTCTTCGAATTTAGGATTCTTCACCAGCTTCCGAATAACTTCTTCCACTGCATTATTAATCTTCTCCTCGCTCCATTGTTTACGATATCCACATTTATGACCGTCTACCAGGCGACGATGTTTGCAGGCATAATAGAAATAATCCTTATATAAGGTTCCGTCTTTCTTTTTCTTTC